>JBAQER010000051.1:0-8711 GCA_049286845.1 Bradyrhizobium sp. | reverse complement strand
GGGAAGGCTATGCCGCCTCGAAACTGTTCAAGGCCGGCTTCCGGTCCAACAACATCGATCCCAATGCGCGGCACTGCATGGCCTCGGCGGTTGCCGGCATGATGCGCACCTTCGGCATCGACGAGCCGATGGGCTGCTACGACGACATCGAGTCGGCGGACGCGTTCGTGCTGTGGGGCTCAAACATGGCCGAGATGCATCCGATCCTGTGGACCCGGGTGACCGACCGCCGGCTCTCGGCGCCGCATGTCCGCGTCGCCGTGCTGTCGACCTTCGAGCACCGCTCGTTCGACCTCGCCGACATCGGCATGGTGTTCAAGCCGCAGACCGATCTCTACATCCTCAACGCCATCGCCAACCACATCATCAGGACCGGCCGGGTCAACAAGGACTTCGTCGCGGCGCACACCACGTTCAAGCGCGGCCAGACCGACATCGGTTACGGGCTTCGCCCCGAGCATCCGCTGCAGAAGAAGGCGACGGGCGCGGCCAAGGCCAACGACTCCACCGACATGAGCTTCGATGAATATGCGAAGTTCGTCTCCGACTACACGCTGCAGAAGGCGGCGGAGATGTCCGGCGTGCCGCTCAACCGCCTCGAGGCGCTGGCCGATCTCTATGCCGACCCCAAGACCAAGGTCACCAGTTTCTGGACCATGGGTTTCAACCAGCACACCCGCGGCGTCTGGTGCAACAATCTCGTCTACAACATCCACCTCCTGACCGGAAAAATCTCCGAGCCCGGCAACAGCCCGTTCTCGCTGACCGGCCAGCCCTCGGCCTGCGGTACCGCGCGCGAGGTCGGCACTTTCTCGCACCGCCTGCCCGCCGACATGGTGGTGACCAACAAGGCACACCGCGACATCGCCGAGAAGATCTGGCTGCTGCCGGAGGGCACCATCCCCGACAAGCCGGGCTATCACGCGGTGCTGCAGAGCCGGATGCTGAAGGACGGGCTGCTCAACGCCTACTGGGTTCAGGTCAACAACAATTTGCAGGCCGGGCCCAACGCCAACGAAGAGACCTATCCGGGCTTCCGCAATCCGGACAATTTCATCGTCGTCTCCGACGCCTATCCCTCGGTTACCGCGCTCGCCGCCGACCTGATCCTGCCGACCGCGATGTGGGTGGAAAAGGAAGGCGCCTACGGCAATGCCGAGCGGCGCACCCAGTTCTGGCATCAGTTGGTCCCTGCCCCCGGCGAGTCCCGCTCGGATCTCTGGCAGCTGATGGAATTCTCGAAGCGCTTCAAGATGGAGGAAGTCTGGCCGGAAGAGCTGCTCGCCAAAAAGCCGGAATACCGCGGCAAGACGCTGTTCGACGTGCTCTACAAGAACGGCCAGGTCGACAAGTTCCCGCTGTCCGACATCGAAGCCGGCTACGCCAATGACGAGTCGAAGGCGTTCGGCTTCTACGTCCACAAGGGCCTGTTCGAGGAATATGCCGCCTTCGGCCGCGGCCATGGCCACGACCTCGCGCCGTTCGATACCTATCACCGCGAGCGCGGGCTGCGCTGGCCGGTCGTCAACGGGCAGGAAACCAAATGGCGTTTCCGCGAGGGCATGGACCCCTATGTGAAGCAGGGCGTCGGCGTGCAGTTCTACGGCTTCCCCGACGGCAAGGCGCGCATCTTCGCCCTGCCCTTCGAGCCGGCGGCCGAGTCGCCCGACAGCGAATATCCGTTCTGGCTGTCTACCGGACGCGTGCTCGAGCACTGGCATTCCGGCACCATGACGCGCCGCGTCCCCGAACTCTACAAGGCGTTCCCGGAGGCGGTGTGCTTCATGCATCCCGACGACGCCGCCGAGCTGAAGCTGCGGCGCGGCGACGAGATCAAGGTGCAGTCCCGCCGCGGCTATATCCGCACCCGGGTCGAAACCCGCGGCCGCAACAAGACGCCGCGCGGGCTGGTGTTCGTACCGTGGTTCGACGAGGCGCAGCTCATCAACAAGGTGACGCTGGACGCCACCGATCCGATTTCGCTGCAGACCGATTTCAAGAAATGCGCCGTGCGCATCGAGCGGGTGTGAATGCCATGATCAGAAAACCCGGAATTTTCCTGCTGGTGATCGCGATCGCGGCTGGATCCAGCTCGCTGCTGGCGCAAGGGCTCAATTCGGGCCTGCGCGGCGCGACCCCGCTCAATGAAGAAGGGCCTGCCGCCCCGATGACGCCGATGCGCAATACCTCGGAGAAGGAAACGCGGAACTATCCCGAGCAGCCGCCGGTCATTCCGCATTCGGTCGAGGGCTACCAGATCGACATGGACGGCAACAAATGCCTGTCCTGTCATGCCCGCGCCCGCACCGGCGAGTCGCAGGCCCCGATGGTCTCGATCACCCACTTCATGGATCGCGACGGCCAGTTCCTCGCCTCGGTGTCGCCGCGCCGGTTCTTCTGCAATTCGTGCCACGTCCCGCAGAACGTGGTGAAGCCGCCGATCACCAATGACTTCGTCGACGTCGACACCATGATCAGCCGGGCGACGCCGGGAGGACGCCGATGAGCGCGGTCGACCCGGCCGCGCCGCGCCGATCCTGGCTGGCACGTCTCTGGAATTTCATCGTCGAATTGTGGGACGTGCTGCGCCGGCCGAGTTCGGTGTTCGGGCTCGGCCTGCTGGTGTTCGCCGGCTTCGTTGCCGGCGTGATCTTCTGGGGCGGCTTCAATACCGCGCTGGAGCTGACCAACACCGAGAAGTTCTGCACCGGCTGTCACGAGATGCGCGACAACGTGTTCGCGGAGCTGAAGACCACCATTCACTTCTCCAACCGCTCCGGCGTCCGCGCCAGCTGCCCGGATTGCCACGTCCCGCACAACTGGACCGACAAGATCTCGCGCAAGATGCAGGCGTCCAAGGAAGTCTGGGGCAAGATCTTCGGCACCATCGATACCCGCGAGAAGTTCGTCGACCATCGGCTGGAAATGGCGTTGCGCGAATGGGCGCGATTCAAGGCCAACGACTCGCTGGAATGCCGCAACTGCCACAGCACGGAGTCGATGGACATCACCAAGCAGTCGCCGCGCGCTTCGGTTGCGCATAAGCGCTTCCTGTTCACGGGCGAGAAGACCTGCATCGATTGCCACAAGGGTATCGCCCACCATTTGCCCGACATGCGCGGCGTCCCGGGCTGGCAATAGGCCCGGTTTGCCCACGAATTCGCGAGCGCCGGCCGGCCGCCGGCGGCTTGCGCCTTCGGCATGAATGGTTAGCTTGCGGGTGGTTGAGTCGCGGTCCACGGCCGCGCCTCTATCCCCCATGCGAGACCCCATGCCCACTTTCACGCCGCATCAGGACTCCGCGCTGAAGGCCGTTGCCGACTGGCTGAAGGCAAAGCCCGGCAGGAACGGCACGCCGCCGGTGTTCCGGCTGTTCGGCTTTGCCGGCACCGGCAAGACCACGCTGGCGCGCCACATCGCCGAAGGCGTCGAGGGCGAAGTGAAATTCGCGGCCTTCACCGGCAAGGCGGCGCTGGTGATGCGCAACAAGGGCTGCGACAACGCCTCCACCATTCACTCGCTGATCTACCGCGCCCGCGAATCCGGCGTCGAGCAGCCGAGTTTCGAACTGTGGGACGACGCCCCCGCCTCGAAGGCCAAGCTGATCGTGATCGATGAATGTTCGATGGTGGACGCCGAACTGGGGCGTGACCTGATGTCGTTCGATTGCCCGCTGCTGGTGCTCGGCGACCCCGCGCAACTGCCGCCGATCCAGGGCGGCGGCTTCTTCACCGATTGCGAGCCCGACGTGATGCTGACCGAGGTGCATCGTCAGGCGCAGGACGACCCGATCATCCGGATGTCGATGGACGTGCGCGAGGGCCGCGAACTCGACATCGGCCGCTACGGCGAAAGCCAGGTGGTGTCGCGCAACGAACTCGATCCCGACCGGGTGATGAGCGCCGACCAGGTGCTGGTCGGGCGCAACAACACAAGGCGCGCCTACAACATGCGGGTGCGGCAGAAGCAGAACATCGAGGATCCGTTGCCGGTCGCCGGCGACAAGCTGGTCTGCCTGCGCAACAACCGCAAGAAGGGCCTGTTCAACGGCGGACTGTGGCGGGTGAAGTCGCGCGCGGCGTCGAAATCCAGGATCATCACCATGCGCCTGTCGCCCGACGAGGATTTCGGCCACAAGGTGACGAAAGTCTCGGTGCGCGGCGACTGTTTCGGCGGCGCTATCGAAACCATTCCGTGGGAACAGCGCAAGCCCTACGACGAGTTCGACTACGGCTACGTGCTCACCGTGCACAAATCGCAGGGCTCGCAATGGGACGACGTGGTGCTGTTCGACGAGAGCTTCGCGTTCCAGGACAGCCGCGCAAGGTGGCTCTACACCGGCATCACCCGGGCGGCGAAGCGGCTGAGCGTGGTGGTGTAGGACATCTCGATGCCCTCATCCTGAGGAGCGGCCGCAGGCCGCGTCTCGAAGGATGAGAGAGGCGGGCTCTCATGGTTCGCCCGGCGATGCACAGCATCGTCCGGAGACGGCGCAAGCGCCTCCTCACCATGAGGGGCACGAGCGCTCCCCCGATCGGGATTCCCCCTACCCCAACGCCTCAACGCGCGGCTTTCATTCACGAACTCGTGTGCTTTCCGCCGTAACAAGCCCCGCCCCGTCGCGTATCTTGGGGCATCGGGTGGAGCTACAGATTGCGAACCGCGGCTTCCGCCCCAGGACTGCCCACCAATCCGCTGACCCCCAGAGGAATCTCCAAAGGAAACCCCATGTCCCGCAGCCCATTCAACCGCCTCTCGCTCTGCGCCGCCGCCATCGGCGCGCTGGCGATTTCAGCGTTGTCGATCGCGCCCTCGCGCGCCGCCGAAGACGCCGTGGTCATCCCCGCTCCGGCAGCCGACGTTCAGGCGGCCGACGGCATCCAGACCGCTGTGATTGCCGGCGGCTGTTTCTGGGGCGTGCAGGGCGTGTTCCAGCATACGGCCGGCGTCGTCAACGCCGTCTCCGGCTATGCCGGCGGCAGCAAGGCGACCGCCAACTACGCCCTGGTCAGTTCAGGCGCGACCGGCCATGCCGAAGTCGTCGAGATCAAGTATGACCCGAAGAAGATCAGCTATGGCAAGATCCTGCAGATATTCTTCTCGGTGGTGCACGATCCGACCCAGCTGAACCGGCAGGGACCGGACTCCGGCACGCAGTATCGCTCGGCGATCTTCACCACTTCCGACCAGCAGAAGAAGGTCGCGGAGGCCTATATCGCCCAGCTCAACGCCGCCAAGGTCTACAGGAAGCCGATCGTGACCAAGATCGGGCCGCTGGAGGCGTTCTATCCGGCGGAGGCCTACCATCAGGATTACCTGACGTTGCACCCGAACCAGCCCTATATTGCCTATAACGACATTCCCAAGGTCGAAAACCTGAAGAAGATTTTCGCCGAGAACTACATCGAGAAGCCGACGCTGGTGAGCAGCGCCAAGGTTACCAACTGACTGTCGTTTTCCAAGGAGACTCCATGCCCGACACCAAATCGATGACCGGCAAGATCGAGAAGAGCGAGGCCGAATGGCGCAAGGAGTTGACGCCGATGCAGTATGCAGTGCTGCGCGAGAAGGCGACCGAGCGGCCGTTCTCCGGCGAGTACGAGCATGAGCAGCGCGCCGGCACCTATACCTGCGCCGGCTGCGGGCAGACGCTGTTCGAATCGGACGCCAAGTTCGATTCCGGCTGCGGCTGGCCGAGCTTCACCGCGCCGGCGGTGGAGAGCCATGTCGACGAGGAGCGCGACATCAGCCACGGCATGATCCGGACCGAAGTATTGTGCTCGAAGTGCAACGGCCATCTCGGCCACGTCTTCGACGACGGCCCCGGCCCGACCGGGCTGCGCTACTGCATCAATTCGGCGGCGCTGAAGCTGCAGCCGAAATAATACTTTCGGCGTTTCAAGCCGGGCCCGCTCCGGGACTCGATCCGGGAGACGCGGTTCTGCATGTCGCCCATGATGGAAGCGAGAGCCCCGGAGCAACGATCCGGGGCTTCATCGCTTGCACGGTCAACCGGTCAGAACCTGTAGTTCACGCCAACGCGCGCGGTGTGAATATCGAAGTCCGAGAAGGTGTACGTCGCGCTACAGGTTGCGACCTGGCAGGCCGCCGCCGGAGTCCCGGCCGCGGACGCCGTTGTTCCACCGAATCGGTAGAACAGATACTCCGCCCGGAAGCTCCAATTTGCTGCGATCATCGCCTCATAGCCGGCGCCGAGTGCCCAGCCCGTCTTGGTGGTGTCCAAGGCAACCGGATAGGAGCAACCGGCGCCTCCGCCGCCGCCACCGTTGCAGACCCAGGTAGCATCGGCCGAGTCGGCCCTGTGGCTGATGTTGGCCCAGGCCGCGCCGCCGGTGACGTAGAATAGGCTGGAGCCCCAACTGTAGCCGAGGCGGCCGCGCAGCGAAGCCAGCCAGTTGATATCCTGCGCCATGTACTGGCTGGCGCCGGCAACGAGAGCGCTAGGATTGCAGAACGGTGTCATACACATCGGAGTTCCAGTGGCCGAACTCTTCAGTCCGGTGCCGGTGATGTCGCCTTCAGCGCCGATGACCCAGCTCGGATTGATCTGCCAGTTGAAACCGAGCTGACCGCCAAACAGCGGACCGTTGCCCTTGAGATTCAGGTTCGCCGTTTCAAAGACCGGCGAGGCATAGCCGGTTGTGCTCAGGCTGGCGGCACCAGGGTCACCCGAGGTCTGGCCCCAGCCAGCGTGGAAGCCGGCGTAAATACCGCTCCAGTTCGCAACCGGTGCCGCCGCGACCTTGTAAGCGGGCCGCGCCACATCAGCCGCATTGGCGGCCTGACCCAGCATGACAATGCATGCAGCGGTTAGAATTGCCGTCGCCATCTTCCTCATGAGATATCCCTTCCTCCGGCACAATCATGCCGCTCGAACAAGCAATAGCGGCACCACCCACCGCAATCTTGGACCATGCGGAACAGGCCCCGGACCATGCGGAATTCCTGTTGTTTTCGAACCGGTTGTTGCCGAACAGCGACACACATGGGCAGGGTAAGAGTGAGCACGCGGGGGCCAATGACTTCAGCTACGGATGAATTGACGACGCTGCGCCTGTCGGCCGATGCGTTCCCCGCCCCCGATCGTGTCGAAGCGTTCCGGGAAGTTTTCGGCCGCACGATTCTGCGGATCGATATGGAGCCGCTGCAAGGCAACAGGCTGCAGGCCGAGCTGCGGCTGCGCGCCTTTTCCGGATTCGGCATGGCGTCAGGATCGCTTTCGCCGATGCGCAACCGCCATGCGCCTGACCTGATCGACAATGACGATGTCGTGCTCGTCGCCATGCAAAGCGGACTTGCCACGCTGGAACAACACGGTCGCAGAGCCGAGATCCGCGAAGGTCAGGTTGCCCTGACTGCCAATGGCGAGACGGCGACGTTCACCGGCCACACACCGACACGCGTGATCAATCTTCGCCTGAGCCGGGCCCTGCTCGCGCTGCATGTCGGCGATCTGGACCGCGCCCTGCTCCAGCCCATCGTCGCCGACAGCGCCGCGCTGCGATTGCTGAAGGGCTATGCGCGTTCGCTGAACGACGAGCGGGAACTCGCGACGCCGCAACTGCGCCGGGCCGCCGCAACGCACATCCATGACCTTGCCGCGCTGGCGATCGGCGCAAGCGGCGACGCTGCGGAAATCGCGACCGGCCGCGGCATGCGCGCGGCCCGGCTGGTCGCGATCAAGGCCGATATTGCGGCGAACATCGGCGACGGTCATTTGTCGATCGACCTCGTCGCGATGAGGCAGGGGATCACGCCGCGCTATGTGCGCAAGCTGTTCGAGAGCGAAGCAACCAGCTTCTCGGATTTCGTGCGCGACCGGCGCCTTGCGCGCGCCCATTGCATGCTGACCGATTGGCGCTACCTCGGACGCACCATCAGCTCCATCGCCTTCGAATGCGGCTTCAGCGACCTGTCCTACTTCAATCGGAGCTTCCGCCGCCGCTACGGATCGACCCCCTCCGGCGTGCGCGAAATGGCCCGGCGCGGCGAATAGGATTCAGGCCACGATGCGCGCGATGCCGGCCGCCGAAATAAAACCCGTTGCGTTCGAACGTGTTGCCCGTCCCGTGCGACCAAAGACCGGTCGCGCGGGGCTTTCTTTCCTTGGTCAAGGTCTTTCGGCTTGTCCGCGCACAAGCCCGGGAAAGTCTGAAATGTCCAGAACGTCCACGCGCCTGCTGCTTGGCTTTGGCCTCGCCGGCCTCATCATGGAGAGCACTGTGATCCAGCCCGCCTTTGCCGCCGACAAGGTCTCCCTGTTCAAGGTCATCACCTCGAAGGATGAAATCGTCATCGGGATGACCGACGACGAGCTGGCCAGGCTCGAAGGCAGCAACGCCGGCGGGATCGCCAAGATGCTGGTCGCCAGGGGCTCGATGAGTGTGTGGCAATATGCGGTGCGCAAGGCGCCGACCGGCGACCTCGAACAGGCGCCGCTGCGCCAGGTCGGGCTGATCGCGAGCGAGTCGCTGCGCGTCGAACCCAACGCTTCGCCGCTGAAGATCGTGCCGATCGAGGACGGCAAGAAGTCGCAAGTCGGGAATTCGACGCCCCCCTTCGCTCCTGGGCAGAAACTGGGGCTTGGCAAGACGTCCGCCACAACAAGACTGTCGTCGCCCGGCTTGACCGGGCGATCCAGTGCGCCGCGGCTTCACGGCACTATGGCTGGCGTCTCTGGAATACTGGGT
>JBAQER010000050.1:0-4889 GCA_049286845.1 Bradyrhizobium sp. | reverse complement strand
CAGACCTGCCGTGTCTCATCGAATTTCAGCTTGGCGTGCCGCGGCAATACCGGCCGGCTCGCCTCGCTGACACTGATGTTGCGGCTGCGGCCTGCCATCGCTGGTTGCCTCTATTTGTCCTTGGGCACGAACGCGCCCGGCGGTATGTGACCATCGACATAGGCATGATACAGCGCGTCGAGCTGAACCCATAGCACATTGGTCTTGAAGATCAGCGCATTGCAGACCAATTCGCGTTCCGTCGGCGTGGTCGCATGCTGCTTGACGTAGGCGAGCGCGAAATTGGCGTCGCGCGGCGCCTGCGTCAGGCGCCGGCTGAAATAGCTCATGATATCAGGGTTGACGAAGTCGTAATGCGCCAGCATGCCTGCGATGCGTTCTTCATGCAGGTTCGGCGCGAACAGTTCCGTCAGCGAGGAGGCGATTGCTTCCAGCGGGCTCTTGTCGCGGACGAAATGCACATAGGCCTCTACCGCAAAGCGGGTCGCGGGAAGAATGCCTTCGGTGGATTCGACGTAGGCGTTGTCGAGCCCCAGCCCCTCGGTCAGCTTAAGCCAGCGCTCGATGCCGCCTTCGGTGCCGAGATCGCCGTCATGGTCCTCGATCCGGTGCCGCCATTCCAGCCGGATGCCGCGGTCGCGAAAGCGCGAGATCACCACCGCGTCTTTGATGGGAATGGTGCTCTGGTAATAATAGCGGTTCAGCGCCCAGGCCTGCACCTGGCCCTTGTTCAGTTTGCCGCCGTGCAGCAGCCGGTGAAACGGATGCAGATTGTGATAGCGCGTCGCGCCGATCTGGCGGAGCGTGGCTTCGAGTTCTTCGGCGCTGTTCAGCGGCGCGCTGCCGGCGAGCGAAAAGGCCGTCATCCCGTTCAGATTCATCGCGTTCACAGCGTAATCTCCGTTCCATCGGCGGGGATCTGCCAGCCCGCGCGCTCGGCTTGCTGGCGCTCGGCGGAATCGTGCAGCAGCGCCGGGTTGGAGTTGTTGATATGCAGGAATACCTTTCTGCCGATATCGAGGCCGGCGAGTGCTTCGATCGCGCCGCTATCGCCTGACATTGCAATATGTCCCATGGCTTGCCCGGTCTTGCTGCCCAGCCCCGCCGCGATCAACTCGTCGTCGCGCCACACCGTGCCATCGAAGAAGATCAGCGGCGCCCCGGCAAGCCGGGATTTGAGTTCGTCGGTTACATCGGCGCAGGCGGCGAGAAAATAGAAATATCTGCCCGAAGCCTTGTCGGTGATGCGAAGCCCGAGCGTGTCGCCCGTACCGTCTTCTCCGCCGGGGTGAACCTTGCCTTCCAGATACCACGCGCCTTTGCCGGCCACGGCGAATGGCAAAATCTCGATGCCGGACGGCGCGCCGCCGGGCAATACCGGTTCGAAGGCCTGGTCCGGTTCGATCGGCTGGCGCCGCACGTTGTTCTCGCCCAGCACGTTGAAGATGCTGTTGGACTTCAGGATCGCAAGCACTTTCTCGTGGGCGTAGATCGTAAACGGCGAGCCTTCCCGCATCGACAGCAGGCCTGCGACCGCATCGATTTCACCGTTGGTCAGGATCACGCCCGATATCGGGCTGTGACGAAGCTGTCCGGCCTTGGGATGCAGCTGCGGGGTCGCGATCAGTTGCTGGCGCAGATCGGGCGATGCATTGACCAGAAACCAGTGCTCGCCATCGGCGCTGATCGCAATCGAGGCCTGGGTGCTTTGAAGTTCGGGATGCTCGGTTCGGGCTTTTCGGCAAACCCGACATCCGCAATTCCACTGCGGAACGCCACCACCAGCCGCGGCGCCCAGGACGACGACGCGAAGCATGATTCGTCTCCTGGCAATTCCAACGCGTATACAAAGCTTTGAAGGTGGACACCGCAACGTTCACGATCCCGCCATCGGGAACGTATCACGCCCGCGAGTCCACCTTACGTCAAACGAAACCGTCGCAGCCGCTTACTTCCGGGCGGCGCACGCATACATGTTGATTTCCATGCCGACCGGCACTTCGACGATCTTCGGGGCTTTCCAGGCCATTTGGTTCTCCTTGTCAGATCGGACGATTTCCGCCCTCATCGATAAACCTACTGCGGAAAGAAAAGTTCGCCAGCGAAATCTTTTCCCGCACAACGGCGGCGCTAATTTTGTTGCAATGCAAAAGGAAATCACCGGATTGTGCAGGTCAGTGTCAAAACAATGTGGGATCAACGGGTTCAAAGACGCGCGCATCGGCTTTAGATGGGGCTCGGCCTGAGGTCGCGAACGGCCTTCGGATAAATAACTTGCGAAATATCCCGGGTTTCGGCTGGAGCCCTCAACGGAAAGTGGTTTTGGCCCAATGCCCCGGTATTTTTTCAACACCCGTATCGGCGACGAGTTGATCGAAGATCCCGAAGGCGAGGAACTGCGCGATCCCGATCGCGCCTGGGAAATGGCGCGCACCATGATACGGGAGTTGCTGAAGCTCGAAGGCGCGGAGGGCGGCCTGCTCAATGCGATCCTCGAAGTGACCGACGACCAGGGCGAGATCGTGCTGGAGTTTCCGTTCACCGAGGCGATTCTCGACGGGCCGGAAAATGCTCCCACCAGACACTGACGGCCCACGCCGTCTTGTGACACGCCGCCGTCATTTTCGGGATGGTTCGAAGGACCAGAGATCTCCGGGTTCGCGCTTGGCGCGCCCCGGAATGGCGGTTCGTGCTCGATACGGTCGACAACCATTGCCGCGCAGCGCTACAAGCGATCGAGTGAACGGAGTTGGTAATGGAAGATCTCTGGCGTCTGTCGGCCGCTGATGTCGCGGCACTGGTAAAATCGAAGAAGATCTCGGCGAAGGAGGCGGCATCGGCGGCACTTGCCCGGCTCGAGGCGGTCAATCCCAAGATCAACGCCGTGGTCGACCATCGGCCGGCGGAGGTGCTGGCCCAGGCCGCCGCAGTTGACGCCGCGATCGCACGCAACGAAGACCCAGGTCCGCTGGCGGGTGTGCCGGTCACCGTCAAGGTCAATATCGACCAGGAAGGGTTTGCGACCACCAACGGCCTCAAGCTGCAGCGCGATGCCATCGCGAAAACCAACAGCCCCGTGGTCGACAATCTGCGCAAGGCCGGCGCCGTCATTCTCGGGCGCACCAACTGCCCGGCATTCTCGTACCGCTGGTTCACCACCAACCTGATCCATGGCGACACCAAGAACCCGCGCGATCCCGGCATCACTCCCGGCGGCTCATCCGGCGGGGCAGGGGCGGCGGTCGCCGCCGGCATCGGCCATATCGCGCACGGCACCGATATCGCCGGATCGATCCGCTATCCGGCCTATGCCTGCGGCGTGCATGGCCTGCGCCCGACTGTCGGACGCATCGCGGCCTTCAATGCGGCGCTGCCCGAGCGTCCGATCGGAGCGCAGATATCAGCGGTATCGGGTCCGCTCGCGCGCACCATCGGCGATGTCAGGATCGCGCTGGCGGCGATGTCGGGCAAGGACGCGCGCGACCCCTGGTGGGTGCCGGCGCCGCTGGAAGGGCCGGCGATGCCGAAGCGCGCCGCGCTGTGTCTCAATCCCGACGGGCTCAATCCGGTGGCGGAAGTCAAAGCCGCCGTCGCCGACGCCGGCAAGCGGCTGGAGCGTGCGGGCTGGGTGGTTGAGCACATCGAGACGCTGCCGCCGCTGCGCGAGGCTGCGGAACTTCAGACCAAGCTGTGGCTCGGCGACGGCTTTGAAGCGCAACTGGCCGCGGCCGAGCGCGAAGGCGATCCCGGCGCGCTTGCCTGCCTGCGCGGCAACCGGGCCAAGGTTTTTCCATTCGACGTCGACACCTTGTCGAAAGTGCTGACGCGGCGTGCCACGCTGATGCGCGAATGGTTGCAGTTCTTCGAGAAATACGCCGTCCTGCTGATGCCAGTGTCCGGCGAATTGCCGTTCCCCGACGGGCTCGATATGCGCGATGACGCGTCTTTTGCCCGGGTCTGGCACGCGCAGCTGACGCAGATCGCCATTCCCTTCATGGGGCTGCCGGGGCTGACCGTGTCAACGGGGCTGGTGGGCCGCATTCCCGTCGGCGTGCAGGTCGTCTCCGGACGCTATCGCGAGGATCTGTGCCTCGCCGCCGGCGAGGCGATCGAGACCGGCGGAACCCCATCGGCGGCGATCGATCCCGCGGGCTGATGGCTGTTTCAGACGAAAGAACCTGATGGCTGGCGTTCATGATTTCACGGCAAAGTCGCTCGCCGGCGAGGACATTCCGCTCAAGCGGTTCGAGGGTCAGGTTCTCCTGATCGTCAATACCGCGAGCAAGTGCGGCTTTACCCCGCAATACAGGGGTCTCGAGGCGCTACAACAGGCGCTCGGTCCGCGCGGCTTTTCGGTGCTGGGCTTTCCGTGCAACCAGTTCGGCGGCCAGGAACCGGGCGACGCCGCGCAGATCGAAGAGTTCTGCGCCAGCAATTACGCCGTCACCTTTCCGATGTTTGCCAAGATCGACGTCAACGGCAATAAGGCGCATCCGCTGTTCAATTATCTGAAGAGCGAGAAATCCGGCCTGCTCGGCCCGTCGATCAAGTGGAACTTCACCAAATTCCTGGTCGATCGTTCCGGCAAGGTCGTCGCGCGGCATGCGCCGACGGCGACGCCGGAAGGACTGACGAAGGAAATCGAGGCGCTGCTATGAACGAGAAAGATCAAATGACCGATCAACTGCCCGACCGCCTGTCAAGCGATCCGAGGAGCCCTTACTACAACGAAGAGGTGCTCGCGCGCGACGTCGGCATCCGCTTCAAGGGCGTCGAGAAAACTAATGTCGAGGAATATTGCGTCAGCGAGGGCTGGGTGCGGGTGACCGCGGGCAACGCCAAGGATCGCTACGGCAATCCGCTGACGATCAAGGTCCACGGCCCGGTCG
>JBAQER010000049.1:0-10430 GCA_049286845.1 Bradyrhizobium sp. | reverse complement strand
AATCCTTCCTGCGTGAAGACCACCGACTTCACCTTGCCGACGGGATTGTCGATCATGCCCTTGTCGTGCAGACGGCCGAGCACATCCCAATCCATTCCTTTCCAGGCCCTGCAGTCGTCGTGCAGCGTCAGATAGAGCAGCGCCAGCGCCGTGTCGTCGATCTTGTCGGTGTCGAGGACCATCGCGAACCTCCTGCTGCATGCGGTTTTGCGCCGTATTCGGGATTGTGCCGGACTCAATCGGAGACGGGCGCGGCGCGAGTTGGCGGGTTACGGCTTCGCCTAACCCGCCCCACTCGCTAGGCGCTCTCCGATCTAGCCAGCACGAGAAGGCGCCCGATAACTCTAGGACCAGCAACCAATTCGATTGCAGTCGGTGAGACGAAGCGGTACCTGCCTCGAATCCCGCAAGTGCGGTGTCACCTAACGCGCGACATCCCAGCGTTGGGCATCTTCTCCCGAACAATCCGCTGCAGCAACTCTATCCGGACGGGAGACGGGATCGGGATTTGTCCTTTGGTCGATACACTTGCCCGGACCACTGAAGTTTTGCCGCGACTTCAATTGAATCTTGTCGCCGAAGCGGACCACACTGGATAGGTCAGGAGTAGAGGATTTGAGTGTCTGGATATCTATTTTCATCATCGTGACTTCGGTTCGCAGTT
Organism: Bradyrhizobium sp.; assembly: GCA_049286845.1. GTDB lineage: Bacteria > Pseudomonadota > Alphaproteobacteria > Rhizobiales > Xanthobacteraceae > Bradyrhizobium. The sequence goes on along the minus strand of JBAQER010000049.1, from coordinate 9,766 downwards.
CCTGCACAGTTTTCCGTAGTTCGGAAACAGTAATTTCGAGAACGGAATTTAGAAGTATCTCGTTCTTGTACAGGCAATCTGTCCTTTGCTGATACTCAGGAAAACGACTGCAATTCTCTAAATCCGCAGCCTGTGCCGAGCGCACGCCTGTTAGGCCAATTACAAATACGGCAAGTACAATTATTGATCGCATAATATCGCCCCTTCGAGAGCGGACAATTCCGCAACTCAAGATTACAATAGTAACGCCACGCAAGCTACATTTTTCCGCCGTTCGAATTCGCGCCCCTACCACTCGTGGCACCTGCGTCGTCTAGGCGCGGCCGTATCCGGCCATGCTGATCGAGACCGAGTGCATTGCATCTTTGCAGGACGCTGATCCTCTCGGGCTACCCCTCTACTTCAACGTAGTCGCGAGCCCGCTCAAATCCGCGTTCGCCATCAGCTCGGTCTGCCGGCCCGACAGTTCCAGCACCGCGCCTTGTGGTTAGTCTGCACGATCGCGCGTTGCTGCTCATGCTTCGAGGCGCTCGCGCCGCTCGCTCCTCAGCATGAGGTTGTTGTGTTGCAGCGATTTAAACCTCATCCTGAGGAGGCCACGAAGTGGCCGTCTCGAAGGATGGGTGATTTGTGATTCCAGGTACTAGCACCTGCGACAAATCAACCCGACGGGCAAATTTCCGCTTAACCCGTCGGGCAAATCATCACTATAGCTTCGCCCGTCTCACCCGATGAGAGGGGCGTATCGCGATCGTCAGGAACGTGCGGTGGGATGCGGTGGACGCGGGAGTTGCGACTGACGAGCGTGACTCGAGCGGACGGTGAAGCCGTGTGGTCCTGACACCCCGACGCTGGTGTCAAGTTCGCGGGAGGCAAAACTTCCAGCGGATGATGGTGGCAAGAAAGCCCGGTCACCAGGGAGAGCGCGCTATAAGCCGTAAAACCATTGCGCAGGGAAGGCCGGATTGCCTCCGCTGAACCTGTATGCTCGTGTGCGTTTTCTTCAATAACAATTGCGCACGGGACCGCGGGTGCAGCGCGCACCCGGTCTTCCCTGCGCCCTCTGAATGGAGGGTCGTGGAAATTCAGAGCATAGCTCGGGCGAAATCCGCCGCGAGATCGCGAAGCCGTGTCTGGGGAAGCCGTGTCTGGGGTCGGCGTGTTGTTTGAGAATTTGAATCGGCAGTTCCGGATGGAGCCACCTTCAGGCGACATGGACAGTGGCGCTCTGCCGTTTGCAGGATCAGTGCGCTGCTTCGTGTTCCCGCCGGGGCGTTGCGTCCTGATGCTCGACCGACAGCGAGCGATAATGCGCTGCCATTTCCCTGTAGTGCTGTCGCGTAATCGGGTCGGCAGCCGTTTCTGCCCGTTCTTCGAACATTCGTGCCCGTTCAATCAGATCCTTGGCATTGGGCACGGGACATCTCTGTGCTGAAACTCTGCCCTCCTATGTGGGTGGGCCCTTCGTGTTGCGCCCGGCCGGCGCCGTTCAAATCGCCGTGTTGAACCGGCGCCTGGCCGGGCTTTCAGGCGATCGTCGCGAGGTGAAACTTGCGCATCTCCGCCAGGCGCGCCCGGCAATACTCGCGGTAAATCAAGCTGATTAACACCCACATGATCGCACCCCGTTGTTTGATCGTCTGGCGCCACTGTAGGGGGGCTTCATTTCCGGCGGTTTTCTCGGCCCTGAGAAAATGGCTTCGTCGGCGCCGCCGCATGTTTCGAGGTCCGGCGGGGATGAAGCGGCTTCACGGGACCGGGATCGACATTGCAGGGTCGCCGCCGGGGATGAAGTCCGCGCCGGCTGCAGTTAGGTCAGCCCATCTGACCATCTTTTGGCGTTGCGATCAGGCCCCTTTCTCGTCTAGAACGGCCCCGGAGCGCCGTCCCGGCAACGAACCGTCAATGGTTTTGGCCGAGGATTCTGCGTCCCAAGGGTCTGGCAATGCTGATTCGCAGCGAAAAGGTTGGAGTTCACGGGGGGGCGGCCTTGGCCGTCCGTCCCGGCGCGATTCCGGCTGCGTCACTGCCCACCCTGCTTCTTGGCGGGCTTCTGCTTCTTATCGGCCCCTGAGGGCCGTCTGGGCGGTTTGCGCCTGGGCACTCAGGGGTTCGCGCGAGATCACCAGACCCTTCAGCGCTCGCATGGCGCACGACCCAAAAGGAATTCAGCAGATGACCACCGCCAACAAGTCCGCCAAGGACCGCGTAATCATATTCGACACCACCTTGCGCGACGGCGAACAGTGCCCCGGCGCCACCATGACGTTCGAGGAGAAGCTCGAGATCGCCGAGATGCTCGACGACATGGGTGTCGATGTTATCGAGGCCGGCTTCCCGATCACCTCCGAAGGCGACTTCCAGGCGGTCAGCGAGATCGCACGGCGCTCCAAGAACTCGATCATCGCCGGCCTGTCCCGGGCGCATCCGAAGGACATCGACCGCTGCGCCGAAGCGGTGAAGTTCGCGAAGCGCGGCCGCGTCCATACCGTGATCGCGACCTCGCCGCTGCACATGCGGGTCAAGCTCAACATGACCCCGGAGCAGGTGATCGAAACCTCGATCGCCAACGTCACCCGCGCGCGCAACCACATCGACGACGTCGAATGGTCGGCGGAGGACGGCACCCGCAGCGAGATGGACTTTCTCTGCCGCATCGTCGAAGCCGTGATCAAGGCCGGCGCCACCACGGTCAATATTCCCGATACCGTCGGTTACACCGTGCCGGAGGAATACACGGCCTTCATGCGCACGCTGATCGAGCGGGTGCCGAATTCCGACAAGGCGGTGTTCTCGGTGCACTGCCATAACGATCTCGGCATGGCGGTTGCGAACTCGCTGGCAGGTCTGGCCGGCGGCGCGCGGCAGATCGAATGCACCGTCAACGGCATCGGCGAGCGGGCAGGCAATGCCGCGCTCGAGGAAGTCGTGATGGCGATCAACATCCGCAATGACCGGTTTCCCTACTGGAACAAGATCGACACCACCATGCTGACGCGGGCCTCGAAGCTGGTGTCGGCGGCGACCTCGTTCCCGGTGCAGTACAACAAGGCGATCGTGGGCCGGAACGCCTTCGCGCATGAGAGCGGCATCCATCAGGACGGCGTGCTGAAGGACGCATCGACCTACGAGATCATGCGCCCGGAGATGGTCGGCCTGAAGAAGTCGTCGCTGGTGCTGGGCAAGCATTCGGGACGCCATGCCTTCGTGCACAAGCTGGAAGAGATGGGCTACAAGCTCGGTCCCAACCAGCTGGAAGACGCGTTCGGGCGGATGAAGGCGCTGGCCGACCGCAAGAAGGACATCTACGACGAGGATATCGAGGCGCTGGTCGATCAGGAAATCGCCGCTTCCCACGACCGCATCAAGCTGACCTCGCTGACGGTGATCGCGGGCACCCAGGGCCCGCAGCGCGCCACCATGAAGCTCGATGTCGACGGCCAGACCAAGATCGAGGAAGCCGAGGGCAACGGTCCGGTTGATGCGGTGTTCAATTGCATCAAGGCGCTGGTGCCGCACGAGGCCAAGCTGGAGCTCTATCAGGTCCACGCGGTCACCGAAGGCACCGACGCGCAGGCCGAGGTGTCGGTGCGGCTCGCCCATGAGGGCCGCTCGATGACGTCGAAGGCTTCCGATCCGGATACGCTGGTGGCTTCGGCCAAGGCCTATCTCGGGGCGCTCAACAAGATCGTCATGAAGCGCCAGCGCGACATGCCGGCGGCGGCGGTGAGCTGAGCGATTCAGAAGGACGCCATTTTCAATCCGAAGACGACAAACGCGGCGCCATCGGCGTCGCGTTTGTGTGTAAATATCTGAAATTGCTATTGAAATTGCGCTTGCGCGAAATTGGCGGATTTCCGCACAGGGTACTATGGAAGTTTGTGTGAATTTATGCGCAACTGCCCACGGGCTTCACAAGTGGCAATTCTTACTACCCCACGATTTCGCACGGTGCTCATCCTCTACGCCGTTGTTTCCGGCCTGGCGTTGACGGTTGCCTTGTGGCTGGCCGGCGACTACGGACGAACGAAAGCATACGAAGGACTGAAAACGAGAGCGCGGAGCGCGGCAGACCTCAATGCAACGGTGCTGCGCAGCGAGCTTGAGAAGCACCGGTCCATTCCATTCATCTTGTCCACCGATCCCGATGTAGAGGCGGCGCTCACCTCGCGCGACCCCGGCAAGATTGAACTGCTCGACAGAAAATTCGAGGGCCTGGCGGAGGGGACCCGCGCCTCCGTGATTTACCTTCTGGATGCCGACGGCCGCACACTCGCTGCGAGCAACTGGAAAACGACGACGAGTTTCGTCGGCAACAACTACGGCTTCCGCCCTTACTACACGCTGGCTGTCGACAAGGGCAGTGCCGAGTATTTTGCGCTTGGTACCGTCAGCCGGCGGCCAGGTCTTTACATCTCCCGTCGCGTGGATGGCCCGACGGGTATTCTGGGCATCGTGGTCGTCAAGCTGGAATTCGATCAAGTGGAGGCCGGTTGGGGTCGCTCCGACATGCCGTCTTATGTAACCGAGGAACGCGGCATTGTTCTGATTACCAGCAACCAGAATTGGCGGTTCATGACGGAGACGCCAATCTCTGCCGGTGACGCAGCGTCAATTCGGACAAGTCTGCAATTTGGAGAGGCTCCACTTCGGCCGCTTCCAATCAACAAGGTCAGGGATGACACATTTGGCGGCCACCCGGCCCAATTCGTTACAGTCCGCCTGCCGGATGCAAAGCAATCCGGCAATTTTCTCAAGATTGAGGCCCCTGTCAGGACGACTGGCTGGCAGTTGCATCTTCTTGTTCCGGCTGCGGATGCCGTCGCGGGTCGTGTAAGCGAGGCGCGCCTGTCCCTCAGTCTCGTTCTCGTGCCAATTCTCGGGTTCGGCGCAGTGCTGCTTTATCGACGCGAGCGAACTTCAGCTCTCGCGGCAGAGGCTGCAGCCGCGCGAATTGAGCTGGAGCACCATGTCGAGGTTCGCACGCATGATCTGCGCCAGGCGAACGCGCGGCTGGAATGGGAAATAGGCGTACGTCGAAGAACCGAGAATAAACTGCACACCCTCATGGAGGATCTGTCCCAGGCGAACCGGCTTGCTTCGTTAGGTCAGATTACCGCCGGCGTGGCGCACGAGATCAACCAGCCCGTGGCGGCAATTCGAGCATATGCCGACAACGCCCGCGCGTTTCTCGATCGCGACGACAAGATGCACGTTCAGGACAATCTCGCCATGATAGCCTCTCTGACGGACCGCATCGGAACAATTACCGATGGGCTTCGCAGCTTTAGTCGAAAGGGCTCGGGTGAGGTCGGACCTGTCAGCAGCATGGAGGCAATCGAGGGTGCTCTACTGCTTCTGGGGAGCCGCATTCGAGCTCAATCCACGTCGATTGAATGTCACTATCCAATTGGCGATCTCGTCGTCTCCGCAAATCGAACCCGTCTGGAACAGGTGCTGGTGAATCTCGTTCAGAACGCACTCGATGCAACCAGGGACAGCGTCGACGGAAGCATTCACATCAGGCTCGACGTTGCGGGTGACGAAGTTGAATTGTCGGTGTTGGACAACGGTCCCGGCATTCCGCAGCATGTCCTGAATACCCTCTTCACCCCGTTCAGGACGGCCAAAGCCAATGGGCTCGGTCTGGGGCTCGTTATCTCGAATGACATCGTGATCGATCTGGGAGGAAGAATCGATGTGAAGAGAATCCAGGAGAGGGAAACGTGTTTCACGGTTGTCTTGAGAAGATACCAATGAATGAGAATTCCCAAACAACGGTCGTCTTTGTCGACGACGACGAAACCCTCCGGCACGCCAATTCGCAAACGCTCGAGCTGGCCGGATTCCGTGTCTTGTCGTTCAGCTCGGCCAGCTCCGCACTAACGGTGTTGAACAGCAATTTCGATGGCGTCGTCGTCACCGACATCCGGATGCCGCAGATCAGCGGGCTGCAATTATTCAGGCGGTTGAAAGAAACCGACCCTGCCATGCCGGTGATCTTGATTACCGGACACGGGGACATTCCGATGGCTGTCGATGCCATGCGTGAAGGTGCCTATGATTTCATCGCGAAACCCTTCGCCGTGGACCGGCTGATCCATAGCGTTCGACGCGCTGCCGAAATGCGGCGGTTGGTCATGGAAAATCGACGTCTTTATCTGGCCACCGAGGCTGCGACGCAGGAATTGCCCTTGATCGGGCAGACGCCATCCATGCAGCGGCTACGCAACACGTTGCGTCAGATTGCCGATGCGGACGTTGATGTGCTGATCGCCGGCGAGACCGGCAGCGGCAAGGAAGTCGTCGCCAACCTTCTTCATCGCTGGAGCAAGCGGCGCGCGGGGCACTTCGTTGCGCTCAACTGCGGGGCACTCCCGGAAACCATGATCGAGAGCGAGCTGTTCGGGCATGAGCCCGGCGCGTTCACGGGTGCTCAGAAACGACGCATCGGCCGTATTGAGTATTCGAGTGGCGGAACGCTGTTCCTGGATGAAATCGAGAGCATGCCGGTTTCGACGCAAGTCAAACTCCTGCGGGTTCTTGAAGCTCGCGAGGTCGCGCCGCTTGGAACCAACGACCTCCGGGCCGTCGACCTCCGCGTGGTCGCCGCATCCAAGGTTGATCTCGGCCATCCGGCACAGCGAAGCAGCTTCCGGGAGGATCTGTTCTTTCGATTGAACGTCGTGACGATCTCAATCCCGCCGCTCAGGGAACGCAGGGAAGATATCCCCCTGCTGTTCGCGCACTTCTTGAACAAGGCAACGAGCCGGTTCAAAACCAAGCCTGTTGAAATCAACAGGGCTCTTCATCGTCACCTCATGGAGCATCAGTGGCCCGGAAATGTTCGGGAGCTCTCTCATTTTGCGGAGCGCGTTGCGCTGGGGCTGGGTGACGACGAATCAAATTCTGACTCGGAGGCAAGAACGAGCGGTGACCCATTGCCTACCAGGGTTGAGCGTTACGAAGGCGATCTAATTCGCCAAACATTGTCTGAAAATCATGGGGACGTTCGTTTGACGGTGGCGGCACTCGGCATTCCCCGAAAGACCTTCTACGACAAGATGCAGAGACACGGAATCAATCGTGCGGACTATGAATGAATTGCGTTGTCTGTGTCGGGAGTTTTCAAATCGTGGACCAGGCGCGCACCAAAAGGGCTGCCGTAGTGAGGGTGACCCGCTTGACTACCCGGGACTTCGATGCGGCCATCGACCGTCGTTGCAGTATCCGGGATCGAAGTCCCCAGCGTCGAATTGACGTGCGAGATTACGCACGTTCATCCCATGTGTTGTGCGTCAGATCGGACATCGCTGCGGGGGTTTCGATCGCATTGTTGAAAATTCCCGCATACTTTCAACGAAGCTGTAATTCGCGGCACCTTGGCACGCAGTTTGCTCAAGTGTTCCCATCTCCTGCCGGCTGGCAGCGAGGTTGATAGGCAGATTCCCACGGCGCCCACTCAAAGAACGGGCCGGGGAGAGGAGGACAACGGCTATGGCTCTTGCCACCAACAAGGCGTGCGTAAACGCGCTTCGGGCATTTCGAACGCAACCTCGTCACCACGAGGCTTCAGCGTGAATCGCAATCCGATCATTTCGAGCTCAGCGACAACGTCGACGGGCAGCAAGGGCGCATTGCACGGAAACTCCGCACGCGAGCGCGTTTCTTTTGCAATGCAGCAAAATTTGCGAAGTGGCCCCTGCTAACGAGCAATGGCATTTCGGCCGGCTTCTCTGTATTGGTGTCGCTGGAATAACAGTATCGGGGCCGCGTAGCTCGCGCGCTTCGGGAAAATCATGTGGGAGGAAAAATGCATAAATTTGTTTTCGCTGCTGCGTCGGTCGCGGCATTGGCACTGGCAGGGCCCGCGGCGGCGCAGGCTCCGATCGTCATCAAATTCAGCCACGTGGTCGCGCCGAATACGCCGAAGGGGCTCGCCTCCGAAAAGTTCAAGGAGCTGGCCGAGAAGTACACCGGCGGCAAGGTGAAGGTCGAAGTCTATCCGAACTCGCAGCTCTACAAGGACAAGGAAGAGCTGGAGGCGCTGCAGCTTGGCGCGGTGCAGATGCTGGCGCCGTCGAACGCAAAATTCGGCCCGATCGGTGTCAAGGAATTCGAGGTTTTCGATCTTCCCTATGTCCTGCCGGACATCAAGGCGTTGCGCAAAGTCACCGACGGTCCGCTCGGCGCCAAGCTGCTCAAGCTGCTCGATGCCAAGGGCATGACCGGGCTTGCCTATTGGGACAACGGCTTCAAGCAGATGAGCGCCAACAAGAAGCTGGTCGCGCCCGCCGACTACAAGGGCCTGAAATTCCGCATTCAGTCCTCGAAGGTGCTGGAAGCGCAGTTCCGTACGCTTGGTTCGATTCCGCAGGTGATGGCCTTCTCCGAAGTCTATCAGGCGCTGCAGACCGGCGTGGTCGACGGGCAGGAAAATACCTGGTCGAACATCTACACCCAGAAGATGCATGAAGTGCAGAAATACATCACTAATACCAATCACGGCTACATCGGCTATATCGTGGTGGTGAACAAGAAATTCTGGGATGGAATTCCGGCCGATATCAAGCCGCAGCTCGAGAAGGCCATGAAGGAAGCCACCGCCTACGGCAACGGCCAGTCGTTGAAGGAAAACGACGACGCGTTGGCGGAGATCAAGAAGACCGGCAAGAGCGAAATCATCACGCTGACGCCGGAACAGGATGCGGCGATGCGCAAGGCGCTCGAGCCGGTCTATCAGGATGTGGCAAAGCGCGTCGGCCAACCGCTGATCGACGAATTCCTCAAGGAGACGAGGGGCGCGACCAACTAAGACGACGTCGGAGGGCTTCCGTGCCTCGGCACGGGAGCCTTTTCATTGTCCGGGGGCTGCGGCCGCTTTGGTTGCAGAAGGGATAGCGCAAGATCATCCGCCTTGGCTCAAGGGATGATCCGCACGGGGGGAGTTCATGTTTCTTCGCATCCTCGATCGGCTTGAGGAGATATTGATCGCGACGCTGATGGCGCTTGCGACGTTCATCATCTTTCTTGCGGTGATGCATCGCTATCTCATCGGCATTCCCTTCCTCTATCCGCTGCTGTTTCCGATCAACCTGTCCTGGGCGCAGGAACTGTGCATCTACATGTTCGTGTGGGTGGCGAAGTTCGGCGCGGCCTATGGCGTGCGTACCGGCATTCACGTCGGCGTCGACGTCCTGGTCAACCAGCTCAACCCGCCGTGGCGCAATATCGTGGTGCTGTTCGGGCTGTTCTGCGGAGCCTTCTTCACCGCCGTGATCGGCACCATGGGCGCAAAATTCGTCTTCGGACTGATGTTTACCGATCAGGTCTCGCCCGATCTCGAGATTCCAAGCTGGATCATCTATCTCTGCATTCCGCTCGGCTCCTATTTGATGTGCTTCCGTTTTCTCCAGGTTGCCTTCACTTTCTGGCGCACCGGTGAATTGCCGCACCATGACCACGCCCATGTCGAGGGAATCGACGTTGACGCGCCTGGCATCGGCGCTGCGGAGGTCACGCGATGAGCAGCCTATTCATCTTCGGACTCCTGATCGCGCTGATGCTGACAGGCATGCCGATCTCGATCGCGCTTGGCATGACGGTTTTGACATTCATCTACACGATGACGAATGTTCCGACCGAGTCGGTGGCGCTGAAACTGTTTACCGGAATCGACAATTTCGAGATCATGGCGATTCCATTCTTCATTCTCGCCGGAAATTTTCTCACCCATGGCGGCGTCGCACGCCGCATGATCAATTTT
>JBAQER010000048.1:0-4960 GCA_049286845.1 Bradyrhizobium sp. | reverse complement strand
CTTTTTGTTCTGGTTGGCGGAAAAGTTGAGATCCGGCTTCTTGGGAAAGCCGAGTAACCGCGATCAGCTGGCTTGAAGCTCGCGGGCGCCCGCCCGGATTCGCCGCAAGTGCCTCCTCATCATGAGGGCTATCCCCCGGCCGCGCAGGGCACGCTCATAAAGCCGCGGAAACGCGCGCGGCCGCCGCGCACCGGCTCGCCGTTCAGCGCGTAGCCGGGAAACCGCGCCAGGAATCGCGAGATCGCGATCGCGCCTTCGAGCCGCGCCAGCGCCATTCCGGCGCATTGATGCGCGCCGGTGCCGAACGCGAGATGCCGGTTCGGGGTGCGGCCGATGTCGAAGGTTTCGGGATTGGCGAATTGCGCGGGGTCGCGGTTGGCGGCCCCGATGCACAGCGTCACCGAGGTGCCGGCGGCAAGCCTGACGCCGCCGAGTTCGACCTGTTCGGTGGTCATGCGGTTGCCGAGCTGGTTCGAGCTTTCGAACCGCAGGATTTCCTCGACCGCGGTTTTGATCAGATCGGGATTGTCGATCAGCCGCTCCTTCTCGCCCGCGTTGCCTGACAGCGCCACCAGCCCGTTGCCGATCAGATTGGTGGTGGTCTCGTGCCCGGCATTGAGCAGGAAGATGCAGTTGTGCAGCAGCTCCTTCTCGGTCAGGCGCTCGCCATTGTCCTCGCCCTGGATCAGGCGGGTCAGCACGTCTCGCTCGGGATTGCCGGGTTTCGAGCGCCGCCGCGCGACCAAGCCCTCGAGATAGCCAAGAAAATCCTTCACCGCCGTGTTGCCGCGCGCAAACGCCTCGGGGCCGATCACCGGCTCCAGCGCGCCAAGGATCGCCAGCGACCAGTCGCGTAACGGCCCGCGTTCGTCCTGCGGTACGTCGAGCAGATTGCCGATCACTTCGATGGGAATCGCCGAGGCAAAGTCGTCGATCAGATCGACGCTGCCTTTGGCGGCCATCGCATCGAGCAACCGGTTCACCAGCGCAATCAGGTCCGGCTCCATGGAGGCGATGGCGCGCGGCGACAGCGCGCCCATGATCAGCCGCCGCACCCGGGTGTGCGCGGGCGGGTCGTTGAAGACGAGGCTGGTGGTGTGGTGCTCGTAGAGCAACGAATCGCCGTATTTCGGGAAGAACTCCTTCTTCTTGTCGGAAGAGAAAGCCTTGGTGCTCTTGTAGGCGCTGACGAGGTCGTCATAGCGGGTCAGGAACCAGGAGCCGTTGGGCATGCGCTTGATCGGCTCGTGCTCCCGCAGTGCACGATAGATCGGGTAGGGGTTTTCGTAGAATTCGGGCGTCAGCTTCTCGATATCAAAACTTGCCGCCAGCTCCCGCGCGTCCGCATTCATGTTGCCATCCCCTTTGGTGGAGCCCGTTATGCCGTTTTCGCTCTATCGCAAAATCCGGTGGCCTCTATTGTCCCGCCCGCGCGCTTTGCCAGCGTCAAGATCGACAGCACCAATCCGGAGCGGGTGCTGTCAAGCCGCGACGGCACCTTCACGCCAACCGCATCCGCGGTGCCTTGAGGTTCAACCCGGTCTGAATCCCGGGGGCAGAAATGGAATCTCACACCCCCGTGTGCAGCGCAGCAAATACTTGACTTTTACGAGGGTGAGTGCTTACTCACAACCATGAGTACTCCATTGCGCACTCCACTTCGCATGACCAGCGACCTGCGGCGGCAGCTCATTCTGAGCGCCGCCAAGCGCTGCTTTGCCCGCCATGGCTTTGCTGGAACCACGACCAAGAGCGTCGCCGCCGCTGCCTCAATTTCGGAGGGTTTGCTGTTCAAGCACTTCCCGACGAAATCCGCACTCTATGCGGAGATCCTGGCTGAAGAGTGCGAAGCCGATCCGGCCTTTGCCGAGTTGCTCGGGCTGGAGCCGTCGACCGAAACGCTCGTCGTTCTGATCCGCGGCATGGTCCACCACTTCCTGCATGCGTCGGACCTTCCCGACCAGGAGGAAGCCCAGCGTCTCAGGCTGATGATGACCAGCCAACTCGACGACGGAGAATTCGCGCGGCTGCTGTATGAGAAGATCGGAGATTTGATCGGACCCGTGTTCACCGCATCGCTGGAGCGGGCAGTGGCGGCGGGGGACGCGACACGGATCGGACGCGAGCCGCTCAACCTGTTCTGGTTTGCGCATCACACCGTGTTGATGGCGGCGCTGTCGCGGCTGCCGACGGTTCCTTGCCTGACCTACGCCAACGCCGCCGATCTCGAGCATCAGGTCTGCGAATTCATTCTCCGTGGAATTGGATTGAACGAAACCGCTATTGCCTCTCACCTGGACCGCGAGCTGTCGCTCCTTCCGGTGCAGAAGGTAACCGCAGAAGGTGCATGATATGAACGTTGTGACCGAAGCCAATATTTCCGGCAAGCCGATCGCCGACAAGCCGCACAAGCGGCCGGTCCGGCTGGTGCGCTGGTTCCTTATCGTTGGGTTGCTGCTTGCGGCCGTCGTAAGCGGCCTGGTATTCTTCAAGTTCGTCTTTCTGCCCAATCTGTTCAAAGAGATCTTCAGCAAGCCGCCTCCTCCGACCAGCGTCAGTATCGCCACGGCCAAGTCCGAAACCATTCCGAACCTCCTGACCGCGGTCGGCGATCTCGCCGCCGTGCATCAAGTCAACGTGACCTCCGACGTGAACGGCCGCATCACCGACATCCAGTTCACGGCGGGCGCCAGCGTGAAGGAAGGTACGCCGCTGGTGCAGTTGTTCGATGGTCCCGAGCAGGGAGACCTTGCGAACTTCAAGGCACAGCAGCGGGTGGCACAGATATCGCTGGATCGCGCCAAGCAACTGGCGGAGCGCCAGGTCGGACCGCAGGCGACGGTGGATACCGCCCAGGCTGCGTTCGATCAGGCCAGCGCCGGCATTGCCAAGACGGAAGCCATCATCTCGCAGAAGCTGGTGCGGGCTCCGTTCAGCGGCGAACTCGGCGTTCGCAAGGTCGAGGTCGGACAATACCTGACCGCGGGCACGCAGATCGTCTCGTTGACCGATCTGTCGGTGCTGTTTGCGAACTTCACCGTAACGGAAAAGGATTCCGGTCAGCTCAAGGTCGGCCAGATCGTTCGTATCGCGGTCGATGCCTATCCAGGCCGCACCTTCGAGGGCAAGATCACCACCATCGAGCCGCAGATCGCGACCGAGACGCGCAACATCCGCGTGCAGGCGACGATCCAGAACCCGGATCGGATCCTCAAGCCGGGCATGTTCGCGACCACCACCGTGGTCCTGCCGGACAAGCCGCCGGTCATCACCGTCCCCGAAACCGCGGTTGACTACACGCTCTATGGCGACTCGGTCTACCTCCTCAACGAGAAGAAGGGGGAGGACGGCAAGACCAGTCTCACGGTGACGCGGACCTTCGTGCAGACCGGCAACCGCGTCGGCGGACGCGCCGAAATCCTGAAAGGGTTGAAGGAAGGCGACCGCGTCGTGGCCGTCGGCCAGCTCAAGCTGCAATCGGGATCGGCAGTGACGATCTCGAACGACCCGGTGCCGCCGATTCCGGCGAAGCCGCCGCGCTACTGACGGACGGTCGCGCGGCCGAGGGCCGCGCAGATGACAAGACGGGCAACGGTCTTCGAGATGAGGCCGGGCCCGAAATGCTGAACTCAGCGGGATAAATCTGCGATGGTCTTAACCGATATCTTCATCAAGCGTCCGGTCCTGTCGGTCGTCGTCAGCCTGCTGATCCTGCTGATCGGTCTACGGGCAGCCAGCGTGTTGCCGATCCGGCAATATCCGAAGCTGTCGAACACGGTGGTCAACGTCACGACCGTGTATCCGGGTGCGTCGGCCAATCTGATTCAAGGCTTCATCACCACGCCGCTCGAGCAGGCGGTCGCCTCCGCCGAGGGCGTCGATTATATCACGTCGTCGTCCGTGCAGGGCACCAGCACAATCCAGGTCTACATCAAGCTGAACTTCGATCCGAACCAGGCGCTGACCGAAGTTCTCGCCAAGGTGAATTCGGTCAGGTACCTGATCCCGAAGGAATCGAACGACCCGATCGTGACCAAGACGACCGGCCAGACCACGGCCGTGATGTATCTTGGTTTTTCCAGCGACGAGCTCTCCGGCTCGGCGATCTCGGATTATCTGACGCGCGTGGTGCAGCCGGTGCTGTCGACGGTCGACGGCGTGGCTTCCGCCGACATTCTCGGCGGGCAAACGTTTGCGATGCGATTGTGGCTCGATCCGGTGCGGATGGCAGGCCGCGGCGTGTCGCCGAGCGACGTTTCGGCGGCGATCGCTGCCAACAACTTCCAGGCCGCGGCCGGTCAGGCCAAGGGCTATTTCATCGTTTCGAACATTCAGGCCAACACGGACCTTCGAAACCTCGATCAGTTCAAGAAGATGATCGTCAAGTCCAAGGACGGCGGCTTCGTGCGCATCGAGGACATCGCGACCGTCGAACTCGCCGCCCAAAGCTCGGATGCGAGCGTCGCCTTCAGCGGCGAGCGCGCGATCTTCATCGGCGTGCAGGCGACGCCGCAAGGCAATCCGCTGACGCTGGTCAAGGGCGTGCGCGCGCTGTTTCCGGAGCTCGAGCGCAACCTGCCGCCGTCGATGAAGATGAAAGTGGCATTCGATTCCACCAAGTTCATTCAGTCGTCGATCGACGAGGTGAAGAACACGCTGATCGAGGCCGTGCTGATCGTCGTGGTCGTGATCTTCCTGTTCCTGGCGTCTTTCCGCTCGGTCATCATTCCCGTGGTGACGATTCCGCTGTCGCTGATCGGCGTCTGCAGCCTGATGCTGGCGATGGGCTTCAGCTTCAATCTTCTGACACTGCTGGCGATGGTGCTGGCGATCGGGCTCGTGGTCGACGACGCCATCGTGGTGGTCGAGAACATCCAGCGACGGATCGACGAGGGTGAGCCTCCGATCGTGGCCGCCGAACGCGGCGCGCGGCAGGTGTTCTTCGCCGTGGTCGCCACCA
>JBAQER010000047.1:0-6207 GCA_049286845.1 Bradyrhizobium sp. | reverse complement strand
GGCTATCCCTGGTACGACATCAAGACCCCCGACCACGAGAAATTTGCAAAAGCCTATCAGGCCAAGTTCAACGACTATCCGCGGCTCGGTTCGATCGTCGGCTATCAGACCATCAAGGCGGCGGCGGCGATCCTCGCCAAGGCCAACTCCGACGATCCGGAGAAGCTGATCGCGGCCACGGAAGGATTATCGATGCCGTCGCCGTTCGGCGAAATCACCTTCCGCAAGATCGACCACCAGTCGACGCTCGGCGCCTTCGTCGGCAAGACCGCGCTCAAGGACGGCAAGGGCGTCATGGTGGACTCGGTCTATCGCAAGGGCTCGGACTATCTGCCCAGCGATGCCGAAGTCGGCAAGCTGCGCCCGAAGGAGTGATGTTGACGGCAGCGGGCGCCTCGGCGCCCGCTGCTGTTGAAGCCTCTAGGCCTCACAGGTTCGAGACGCGCGGCGTTGCCGCGCTCCTCACCATGAGGAAGTTAGACCTCATCCTGAGGAGGCGCGAAGCGCCGTCTCGAAGGATGAGCCAATGAAAAGAAATGCGCTAACCCGGACTGCCAATGGCCTTTTACTTCGTCCAGTTCCTGACCGGCCTTGCCAGCGCGGCGTCGCTGTTTCTGGTGGCGTCGGGCCTGTCGATCATCTTCGGCGTGACGCGGATCGTCAATTTTGCCCATGGCGCGTTCTACATGCTCGGCGCCTATGTGGCGTTCACGCTGACCGAACGGTTTTCCGGCGCGCTCGGCTTCTGGGGCGGCATCGTGGTTGCCGCGCTGGTGGTGGCAGCGGTCGGCGTGCTGGTCGAGATGGTGCTGCTGCGGCGGATCTATCATGCGCCGGAATTGTTTCAGCTGCTGGCCACCTTCGGCCTCACCCTGATGGTCGAGGACCTGGTGGTCCTGATCTGGGGACCGAACGATCTGCTCGGCCGCCGCGCTCCCGGCTTCAAGGGCGCGGTCGATTTCTTCGGCCAGAACATACCCACCTATGACCTGTTCCTGATCGCGTTCAGTCCGATCGTGCTCGGACTATTATGGCTGGTGTTCCAGCGCACGCGCTGGGGTATCCTGGTTCGCGCCGCGACCCAGGACCGCGACATGGTGGCTGCGCTCGGCGTCAACCAGAAATGGCTGTTCACCAGCGTGTTTGCGCTCGGGGTCTTCCTCGCAGCATTGGGCGGCGCACTGCAGATTCCCCGCGACGCGGTGCATCACGCGCTGGATTTGCGGATCATCGTCGACGTGTTCGTGGTGGTGGTGATTGGCGGCCTCGGCAGCATCGTCGGCGCCTTTGCCGCCGCCGTTCTGGTGTCCGAACTGAACGCGTTCGGCATTCTCATCTTCCCGAAGATCTCCATCATCCTGGTGTTCCTGGTGATGGCCGCGGTGCTGATCGTGCGGCCGTGGGGCCTGTTCGGAAAGCCGGAAGCCGCCGCGCGGCGCACGCCCGGGCTGACCGTCAACCCCTGGCGTCCGCTCACCTCGAATGAGCGCCTGGCCGCGATTGCCGCGCTGGTCGTGGCGGCGGCGCTGCCTTTGGTCGGCGGCAACTACGCGCTCACGGTCGGATCCGAAATCGCGATCTTCGTGATCTTCGCCGCCAGCCTGCATTTCCTGATGTCGGTCGGCGGGCTCGCCTCGTTCGGCCATGCCGCGTATTTCGGGCTGGGGGCCTACGGCATCGCCTTCCTCGCCAAGATGGCCGGTCTGCCGATGATCGTCTGCCTGCTGCTCGGCCCGCTGTTGGGGTGTCTTGGCGCGGCGTTGTTCGGATTCTTCGCGGTTCAGCTCTCCGGCGTCTACTTCGCGATGCTGACGCTGGCGTTTGCGCAGATCGTCTGGTCGGTCGCTTTCCAGTGGGTCGCCGTCACCGGCGGCGACAACGGCATTTTGGGAGTTTGGCCGGAGAAGTGGGCGGCGGGGCCTGCGAGCTTCTACTGGCTCTCCATCGCCGTGGCCGCGGCGGCGGTGGCGGTGCTCCGCATCATCGTGTTCTCGCCGTTCGGCTACGCGCTGCGGGCGACGCGCGACTCCCTGCTGCGCAGCGAGGCGGTCGGCATCGACGCCAAGCGCATCCAGTGGACCGCCTTCGTGATTGCCGGCACCGTCGCCGGCATCGCCGGCGCGCTGTTCGCCTACCTGAAGGGCAGCGTGTTTCCCGACAGCCTCGGCATCTCGCTGTCGGTCGATGCGCTGGTCATGGTGCTGCTCGGCGGGGTCGAGACCGTCTCCGGCGCGGTGATCGGCGCCATCGTCTACAAGGCGCTCTCGATCTGGCTGGTCAGCCAGACCGACCTGTCGAAACTGGTGCTGGGCGGCTTCATCGTGCTGATCGTGGTCGCTTTCCCGAAGGGCATCGTCGGCATGCTCGAGACGATCCGGCATCGCCGTCGCGCCGGGGCGGAGAAGTCCGCGATCGTCACTCCCCGGATAGAGGCCGCCGAATGAGTACCGCGCCCACACTGCTGTCGGTCGAAGGCCTGAGCAAATCCTATGGCGGCGTTCACGCCGTGCGCAGCGTGTCGTTTTCACTGAAGGCCGGCGAGATCCTGGCGCTGATCGGTCCGAACGGCGCGGGCAAGAGCACCTGCTTCGACATGCTCAACGGCCAGACCACGCCCGGCGCCGGCACCATCCATCTGCTCGGCGAAGATACCACCGGCCGGAAACCGCGCGAGATCTGGCGGCTCGGCGTCGGCCGCACCTTCCAGATCACCGCGACCTTCCCGACCATGACGGTGCGCGAAAACGTCCAGGTCGCGCTGGTGTCGTATGGCCGGCAGTTGTTCAATCTGTGGGTCTCGGCGCCGAAATTCGCCCGCGAGGAAGCTGGCCGTCTGCTGGAGCTGGTCGGCATGGGCGGCTATGCGGAGCGGCCCTGCGGCGAGCTTGCCTATGGCGACCTCAAGCGGCTGGAGCTCGCCATCGCGCTCGCCAACCAGCCGAAACTGCTGCTGATGGACGAGCCGACTGCCGGCATGGCGCCGCGCGAGCGCATCGAGCTGATGCGGCTGACCGCCAAGATCGCGCGCGAACAGTCGATCGGCGTGCTCTTCACCGAGCACGATATGGACGTGGTGTTCGAGCATGCCGACCGCATCCTGGTGCTCAATCGCGGCACGCTGATCGCCGAGGGCTCGCCGGAAGAAGTCCGGCGTAACCCGCAGGTTCGTGCCGTCTACCTCGGCGAGGGCCTGGTCTATGATGCCCGCCACCGAGAGGGAGCATCGGCATGAAGCTCGCGGTCGAGGGGCTCAACAGCCATTACGGCCCCGCCCACATCCTGTTCGATATTTCGCTCGAAGTCGGCGACGGCGAGGTGGTGGCGCTGCTGGGCCGCAACGGCGCCGGCAAGTCGACGACCTTCCGCTCCATCGTCGGGCTGGTCGAGCAACGCACCGGCCGCATCGTGTTCGAGGGCAACGACGTCTCGGATCAGCCGACGCACGCGATCGTCAGCCGCGGGCTCGGCTACGTGCCGGAAGAGCGGCGCATCTTCACCGATCTGACGGTCGACGAGAATCTCGAAGTCGGCCGGCAGAAGGTCAGACCGAACGCGCCGCACTGGACGCGCGAAAAACTGTTCACGCTGTTTCCGAACCTCACCGAGATGCGCAACCGGCCGGGTGGCCGCATGAGCGGCGGCGAGCAGCAGATGCTGACCATCGCGCGCACCCTGATGGGAAATCCGTCGCTGGTGCTGCTCGACGAACCCTCGGAAGGCCTGTCGCCGAAGATCGTGGAGCAAATGGTGGACGCGATTCTGACCATGAAGAAAGCGGGCGTCAGCATCGTCGTCTCCGAGCAGAACTTGCATTTCGCGCGGTTGATCTCCGACCGCGCCTACATCATCGAGCGCGGCCGGATCTGCTTTTCCGGCACCATGGCCGAACTCGACGCGCGTCCGGACATCAGAGACACGCATCTGGCGCTATGATGGTGACGGCGGAAAAAAAGGGGCGGGCAACGCACATGGCCAGGAGTGTTTCGCCGAAACGGAGCCTGAAGACGTCGAAGCCGCCCTACGTGCTGGAGGAGCAGGTCGGCTTCATCCTGCGCCAGGTCTGGCAGCGCCACGCCACCATCTTCGCGAAGGAAATCGGCATCAACCTGACGCCGACGCAATGGGCGGCACTGGCGAAACTCACCGAGACCGGGCCGTGCTCGCAGAACCAGCTCGGTCGGCTGACGGCGATGGACGTCGCCACCATCAAGGGCGTCATCGACCGGCTGACCGCGCGCGGCCTGACCGAAACCAGCCCCGATCCCGCGGACGGCCGCCGTTTGCTGGTGAGTCTGACGCGCGCGGGCCAGCAGATGGCCGACAAGGCGATGCCGAACGCGCTGGCGATCACGAGGGAAACGCTGGCGCCGCTCGATGCAAGAGAGCGCGAGACGCTGATGGCGCTGTTGAGCAAGCTGCGGTGATCGGCGGCGAGGTTGTTCGAATATGACTGAAAACCCGGCTTCTCGCCGGGTTTTTCGCTTATCGTTCCTGCTCTTTGTTATTCTTGTTCTTCGATTTCGATGAATTCGCGATACGCTCCAGCAGCTTCAAGAGCTCTGCGGTTTCGTCGTCTTTCGGCTTCGAGGGTTTGGGGAAGGGTATCACGTCAGACATTGGTTGGTCCCTTACTCTACACGTCCGCGCCGTGTTTCCCTTCTCGCCCGTGAATATCGCGTTTCTGCGACGACCGATCTTTCCTTGATCCGGAGTTCGCCACAATTTTCTCAAACTTTGCTCGGCGTTGCCCGGCGAGTTGCGCCGTCAGGGGCGTGGTTGCGACAGGTTCAATCGCCTCCGAGGATGGGGAGCGCGTACTTCATCCGCTGCGCCGGCTAGTGCCCCACGATCTCCGGCACCTTGGTCGCCGGCGGCGTGTTGCGGCTGCGCTGGGTGCGGATGATGCCGTCGATGATGGTCATGCCGATGCCGGGCAGGTCGCCGAGCTGCACGCTTTCCAGGATGTTCTTGCCCGGCGAATGCTGCGCCTTGTCCATGATGACGAAGTCGGCCGAGCGGCCGACCTCGATCAGGCCGCAGTCCAGCGCGCGCATCCGGGCGGTGTTGCCGGTCGCAAAGCAGAATGCAATCTCGGCCGGCACCTCGCCGAGCGAGGACAGCAGCGACACCATGCGCAGGATGCCGAGCGGCTGCACGCCGGAACCGGCCGGCGCGTCGGTGCCGAGGATGATGCGATTGAGGTCGCCCATCTCGCGCGCGGTGCGCAGCGTGAACAGCGCCGAGCGCTCGTTGCCGTTGTGCACCAGTTCGAGGCCGCGCTTGCAGCCCTCGCAGATGCAGCGGATCTGGTCATCGGGCAGCGCGGTATGGCCGCCGTTGATATGGCCGACCACGTCGGTGTCGGCTTCCAGCACCACGTCCTTGTCGATCAGGCCGGAGCCGGGGATCGACGGCCCGCCGGTGTGAATGGTGCTCTGGATGCCGTATTTGCGCGCCCAGCCCACCATCTTGCGCGCGGTCGGGCCGTCCTTGACGCCGCCGAGCCCGACTTCGCCGAGTAGCTTGACGCCCGCCGCGGCGAGTTCCTTGAAATCGTCCTCGACCATTTCGCATTCGATCACCGGCGCGCCGGCATGCACCTTCACGCCGCCCGGCCGCAGCGTCCAGAACGCGCGCTGCGCGAAGATCGCCATCGCCTTCAAGCCCACGACGTCGCGCGGCCGGCCCGGCATATGCACTTCGCCCGCCGAGATCATGGTGGTGACTCCGCCGTGGAGATAGCTGTCGATCCAGCCGGTCTGGTTCTGCCGCGGCGTCCAGTCGCCGGCGACGGGGTGGACGTGGCTGTCGATCAGCCCGGGCGCGACCGTGGTGCCCATGGCGTCGACTGTCGTGGTGGCGCCCTCGGTGTTGACGTCCTTGGCGCGGCCGATGGCGGTGATCTTGCCGTTCTCGGCCACGATGGTGTCGGCGTCGAGGATCGGCTTCTCCAAGGCCCCTGACAGCAACAGTCCGATATTGCGGATCACCAGCCGGCTCGGGCCGGCCGCCTGGGGTGCATCGTGGGCCATCAGGTTTATCCTTTTCGTTCAATGCCTTCGCAGGCGCTCCCCGGCATCTTGCGCGCGGCTTGACGCCGGGATCAAGCCGGATTATTCATTCGTGTACGAATGAATGTATACGAATGAATTGAGCGGCACAATCGGCCCTCCGGCGCGGGATCGGCAAGATGAGCAACTTCAATCA
>JBAQER010000046.1:0-28925 GCA_049286845.1 Bradyrhizobium sp. | reverse complement strand
CATGGCGACGCGCGCCCTGTTGCGGGAAGCCAGTCAGCAGCCGATCGACGACGCAGTGGTGCTGTGGTTTCCCGGGCCGGCCAGCGCGACCGGGGAGGATGTCGCAGAATTCCACGTCCACGGCGGCCGGGCAGTGCTGGCGGCGCTGTTCACGGCGCTCTCGGCCTTGCGGGACATACGGGCGGCGGAGCCGGGCGAGTTTACCCGCCGCGCCTTCGAGAATGGCAAGCTCGACCTCACCGAGGCCGAAGGTCTTGACGATCTCATCCATGCCGACACCGACCGGCAGCGCCGCCAGGCGCTGCGCCAGCTGAAAGGTCTGCTCGGCGACAGGGCGCGTGACTGGCGGGCGCAGATCATCGAGGCCTCGGCGCTGATCGAGGCGGGGATCGATTTTGCCGACGAGGGCGACGTGCCGGCTGAGCTGATTGCGCCGGCGCTGCTGAAGATCAAAGGCCTGCTTGGGGAAATCGAGGAAGTCCTTGCGGCACAGGGGCGAAGTGAACGCCTGCGGGACGGCCTCGTGGTCGCGATCGCGGGTCCTCCGAACGTCGGCAAATCGACGCTGATGAATGCGTTGGCGCGGCGCGAGGTTGCGATCGTGTCGCCACATGCCGGCACGACACGGGATATCATCGAAGTCCAGCTCGATCTGGACGGCTATCCGGTGACGGTCATCGACACCGCGGGGATTCGCGAGACCGAGGATCCGGTGGAGCAGGAGGGCGTGCGCCGGGCTCGGGCTCGGGCGGCGGAGGCCGACCTGGTGTTGTGGCTGGCCGATGCGGAGCATGAGAAAATTCTGCACGAGGGCGAGGCGCCGGTTTGGCTGGTGCGTAACAAGATCGATCTCGATGGCGGCCGGTCCGGCGCGACGCGGGCGGCTGGTGATCCCGGACAGGAGGAGGCCTCCGCCGTGCTCAGGATCTCGGCCAGCCAGGGCGCTGGGCTGGCGGAGCTGATCGCTGCGCTGGTGCAATTTGCGCAAGTCTATTTCGGCTCAGACACCGGGGCGCTGATCGGCCGGGCTCGGCAGCGAAAATTGCTGGAGGAGACGGTGGCTTCATTGCGGCGCAGCATGGAAGTTATTGGGGTGGGGGAGGAATTGGCCGCGGAAGAGTTGCGAAGCGCAACTCATTCCTTGGGGCGGCTGTTGGGTCGGGTCGATGTCGAGGATATTCTCGATGTAATCTTCCGGGAGTTCTGTATCGGCAAGTAATATTTCTTCGTTCATTGTATAATATTCGCTGTTTCACGTGAAACAACTCTTCGCCGCATGAAGGGGCCATTGTTTCACGTGAAACAGGCCCAGAAACGAACTTACCGCTTCCGGGTTTTGCCGCTTCGCGATAAAAGTCCGGCCATGACCACCGCGCAAGAATCGTTCGACGTCATCGTAGTCGGTGGCGGCCATGCCGGCTGCGAGGCCGCAAGCGCAGCTGCGCGCCTTGGCGCCAGAACGGCATTGGTGACGCACCGGTTCCCGACCATCGGCGCCATGTCCTGTAATCCCGCCATCGGGGGCCTTGGCAAGGGCCACCTGGTCCGCGAGGTCGATGCGCTCGACGGCCTGATGGGCCGGGTCGCCGACGCCGGTGGCATCCAGTTTCGCATGCTCAATCGCCGCAAGGGTCCGGCGGTACGGGGACCCCGGGCCCAAGCCGATCGCAAGCTCTATGCAGCGGCGATGCAGGCAGCCGTCCGCGAGACCGCTAATCTCAGCGTGATCGAGGGCGAGGCCGACGAGCTGATCCTTTCCAATGGCCGCGTCACCGGCATTCGCCTGATCGATGGCCGCACCCTATCCGCCGGCGCCGTTGTCATCACCACTGGCACCTTCCTTCGCGGGCTGATCCATCTCGGTGAGAAGAACTGGCCGGCGGGACGCGTCGACGAGGCCCCGGCCATGGGGCTTTCCAAGTCGTTCGAGCGGGCCGGCTTTACGCTCGGCCGTCTGAAGACCGGCACCCCGCCGCGGCTCGATGGGACCACCATCGAGTGGTCGGCGGTGGAGATGCAGCCGGGCGACGATCCGCCGGAGCCGTTCTCGGTGCTGACCGACCGTATCACCACGCCGCAGATCCAGTGCGGGATCACCCGCACCACTGCTGCAACCCATGAGGTGATCCGGGCCAATGTGCATCGCTCGCCGATGTATTCCGGCCAGATCAAGAGTTCGGGCCCGCGTTATTGTCCGTCGATCGAGGACAAAATCGTCCGCTTCGGCGAACGCGACGGCCATCAGATCTTTCTGGAGCCCGAAGGCCTCGACGACTCCACGGTTTATCCGAACGGCATCTCGACCTCGCTGCCGGAAGAGGTCCAGCTCGCGATCCTGGCGACGATTCCAGGGCTTGAGCGGGTACGGATGGTCCGGCCGGGCTATGCGATCGAATACGACCATGTCGATCCCCGCGAACTCGATCCGACCTTGCAGACCAGGCGATTGCCGGGGCTGTTCCTGGCCGGGCAGATCAACGGCACCACGGGCTATGAGGAGGCCGCGGCCCAGGGACTTGTTGCAGGTCTCAATGCAGGCTTGGCCGCCAGCGGAGCCGACCCGATCGTTTTCGATCGTGCCGACGGCTATCTCGGCGTCATGATCGACGACCTCGTCACGCGCGGTATCACCGAGCCCTATCGGATGTTCACCTCGCGCGCCGAATATCGGCTGACGCTCCGGGCCGACAACGCCGACCAGCGCCTGACCGACAAGGGTATTGCGCTGGGCTGCGTCGGGGTGGTCCGTTCGAACCGCCACGGCGCCAAGATGGCGGCGCTCAACGCCGCGAAGGTGCTGACAAAATCGCTGACGATCACGCCCAATGAAGCCGCCAAGCATGGCCTGGCGCTCAACAGGGATGGGCAGCGCCGCTCGGCCTTCGAGTTGCTGGCCTATCCGGAGCTTGGCTGGGCCGAGATCCACCGCATCTGGCCGGAGCTGTCGGCCATTGAGCCAGGAATCGCAGTCCACGTCGAGATCGATGCCAAGTACGATGTCTATCTCAAGCGTCAGAACGCCGATGTCGATGCCTTCCGCCGCGACGAGGGGCTGATCCTGACCGGCGTCGATTACGCTAACGTGCCTGGGCTCTCGAATGAGGCCCGATCGAAACTCGAAACCGCGCGACCGCGAACGGTGGGGCAGGCGGGCCGGATCGATGGAATGACCCCGGCCGCCTTGGGTATCCTGGCGGCCTATTTGCGGCGGGAAGCTCGAAAGAAGCCGGCTGTCGCGTCCGCTTGACTAATCTGATCTGTTTCACGTGAAACAAGGCCCATCCTAGAATGGCCAATCCAGCAAGACAGACTGTTGCACCCGCCCTCGCTTCAGATAAGGCAGCGGCGCTCGCGCTGACGCCTGTTTCACGTGAAACAGAGGCACGCCTCGATCGCTACGTCGGTCTCCTGCTGGAGTGGCAGGCGAAAACCAACCTGGTGGCGCCGTCGACGTTGCCTGGTCTGTGGACCCGGCATATCGCCGACTCGCTGCAGCTCCTGACGATCGCTCCCTTGGCTAAGACCTGGGTCGATCTCGGCAGCGGCGGCGGGTTTCCCGGCGTGGTGCTGGCCTGTGCCTTGGCGGATACGCCGGGAGCGATGGTCCATCTGGTGGAGCGTAATGCGAAGAAGGCGGCGTTCCTGCGCGAGGCACTTCGAGTTACCAACTCGCCTGGCCAGGTTCATCTGTCGGATATCGGGGATAGTGTGGATAGAATCACCGGACCCGTCGATTGCGTCACAGCCCGCGCGGTGGCTCCGCTACACCAGCTCATCGGCTTCGCGGAACCGCTGGTGAGAAAGGGTGCGAAAGCGCTGTTTCTCAAGGGCCAAGATGTAGAGGCTGAATTGACCGAAGCCACTAAATATTGGAATATCAAGCCGCAACTTCATTCCAGCCGCACCGGCGGACACGGCTGGATCGTCGAGCTCGACAATATCGAGCGGCGCCGTCAGCCCGCAACAGAACATGGCACAAGCGCATGACCGTAATTGATCATATTTATCAAGAGGATAAGGACTCCCGCCCGCCGGGTCATCCGCGCATCCTGGCGCTGGCCAACCAGAAGGGCGGCGTCGGCAAGACCACCACCGCGATCAATCTCGGCACCGCGCTCGCGGCGATTGGGGAGCGGGTGCTGATCGTCGATCTCGATCCGCAGGGCAACGCCTCCACCGGCCTTGGCATCGACCGCCGCAACCGCAGCTGCTCGACTTACGACGTGCTGATCGGCGAGGCGCCGCTGCGCGACGCGGTGGTGCCGACCGCGGTGCCGCGGCTGCACATAGCGGCTTCGACCATGGATCTCTCCGGCCTCGAACTCGAGCTCGGTTCGACCCGCGACCGCGCCTTCCGCCTGCGCGATGCGATCGCGGCGCTGAATTCCAGCGTCGCACCCGATTCCGATTACACTTATGTGCTGATCGATTGTCCGCCGTCGCTCAATCTTCTCACCGTCAACGCGATGGCGGCCTCAGATGCGATCCTGGTGCCGCTGCAGTGCGAGTTCTTCGCGCTCGAAGGCCTGTCGCAATTGCTGCAGACGGTGGAGCAGGTGCGCTCGACGCTCAATCCCAATCTGTCGATCCACGGCATCGTGCTGACCATGTTCGACTCGCGCAACAACCTGTCGAACCAGGTCGTCGCCGACGTCCGGCAGTTCATGGGCAGCAAGGTCTACAACACCATGATCCCGCGCAACGTGCGCATCTCCGAGGCGCCGTCCTACGGCAAGCCGGTACTGGTGTACGATCTCAAATGTGTCGGCAGCGACGCCTATCTCAAGCTCGCGACCGAAGTGATCCAGCGTGAGCGCGAGCTGCGCACGCATTGAAGAACCGTAGGGTGGGCAAAGGCGCTCTTCGCGCCATGCCCACCGTTACAACATGAAGACGGTCGTGGTGGGCACGCTCGCTTTGCCCACCCTATGATGCAACGAGACCTTCAGATTCTATTCCGGAGTATTGCTAAGTGAATCCAAGGGAGCTGGCGATGGCCGACGAAGCGCGTTCGCGACTGGGCCGCGGTCTTGCAAGTCTGATCGGCGATGTCGGCGGCGAGGCCGCGCATGTCGACCGGCCTCGCGCGCAGCGCAAGGTGCCGATCGAATTCCTCAAAGCCAATCCGCGCAATCCGCGCCGCACTTTTTCCGATGCCGAACTTTCCGAACTTTCCGACTCGATCAAGCAGCACGGCGTGATCCAGCCGATCGTGGTGCGTCCGGTCAAGGGCGTGCAGGATCGTTACGAGATCATCGCCGGCGAACGCCGCTGGCGCGCGTCGCAGATCGCAGGGCTGCACGAAGTGCCGATCGTGCCGGTCGATGTCAGCGACAGCGATGCGCTCGAGATTGCGATCATCGAAAACGTGCAACGCGAAGACCTCAATGCGATGGAGGAGGCGCAGGGCTATCACGCGCTGGCCAATGAATTCAAACGCAGCCAGGACGAGATTGCGAAGATCGTCGGCAAGAGCCGCAGTCACGTCGCCAACATGATGCGGCTGACGAAATTGCCGGCCGAGGTTCAGGCCTACATCGCGCTCGGCCAGTTGTCGGCCGGGCACGCGCGCGCCTTGATCGGCGTGCCCGATCCCGTTGCCGCCGCCAAGCGCATCGTCGAGGAAGGCCTCAACGTCCGTCAGGCCGAGGCGCTGGCGCATGTCGAGGGCGTGCCTGTTCGCAAGCCGCAGAAGGCCCGCAGCGGCAAGGTCAAGGATCCCGATACGGTGGCGCTGGAGAAACGCGTCAGCGACGCGCTCGGGCTGGCTGTCACCGTCGATCATCGCGATCCCGGCGGCACCGTGCACATCCGCTACGGCGACCTCGAACAGCTCGATGAAATCCTGCGGCGGCTGGACAAGAGCGCCTAACCACGCCGCTTCGCGTTGACGGCGATCGCCAGCAGCGCGCGCTGCGCGATCACGTCGGCCAGGTTTGCCTGCTTGCGCATTTCCAGCGCCGCGGTCGCGAGCTGTTCGATGATCGTGAGCAGCCGAGCCGCGCTGAAATTACGCAACGCGACCTCGACGTTTCCCTTGCGCGAAAAATGCAGCCGCGGAAAGCCGCCATCGAGCACGGCCGAGACCGGAGTTCCCTCGGCAACGGCCAGTGCCGATTTGTGCAGCCACGCCGCATGGCGCTGCGCGGCTGAAATGATGACGCCCGGATAGGTGCCGGCGATCATCGCCTTGGCGAATTCGGTTTCGACCAGCTCCGGCTTTCCGGCGAACGCGCCGTCGACGATCGGGTCGACCTTGAGTTCGGAGGCGTCGGCAACCACCGCCATCACATCGTCGAGCGTGACCTCGCGCCCGCCATGCGCGTACAGCGCGAGCTTCTTCAGTTCGTTGCGCGAGGCCTGACGGTCGCCGCCGAGCAACGACATCAGGACCGCGCGGGCGTCGGCCGCGATGCTCAGATTGGAAACCCGCAGCTCGCTGTCGATCAGCCGGGCTAGCTGGCCAGCGTCGTCGGCATAGCAGCCGATCGCGACCGCGGTCTTGGCGCGCTCGCAGGCCTTGCGCAGCGGCGATTCCGGCCGCAGTTCGCCGGCCTCGATCACGATGCGGCAATCCTTCAGCGCAGAGTCCGCGAGCGTATCGACGCCGCTGGCAAAGTTGCGTGAGCCGGCGCGCACGCGAATGGCGCGGCGGCCACCGAACAACGGCACCGTCATCGCTTCATCGACCAGCCGCGACGGCTCGGCGGAAAGCTCGTCGCCATCCAGCCTGACAAGCGAAAACGGATCGTTGGGATCGTCGACCGCTGATGCCAGCAGCGCATCGGCGCGTTCGCGCACCAGACCCGCATCGGGGCCGTACAGCAGGATGATGGGGCGGCCCGGGTCGGGCCGGGCGAGAAAAGCGTCGATCTCTTTTCCGCGAAGGGCGACCAATTGGGCGTCAGGTGCCGGCGACGAAATACGACGCCAGCCGGGTCTGGATGTTTTCCGCGATCTCCTGCGCGGCGCGATCCTCGGCGTCGCGGAACGCGCGGGCGCGGGCGAAGCGCTGCAGTTGGCCCGGGATGTCGTAGGACACGCGCGAGAACGTCGTCCCGGTCATGACCGACTTATTGGTGGCGAGCTCGATCAGATTGTACTGGGCGTCGATGCCGTAGTTTTCGCTTGATGGCAGCGCGGTATTGGGATCGAGGATCAGCGACGAGCGGTTGGTCGTGAACCGCAGCACCAGCCGGTGGGTGGGCGGCATGCCGGTGGCGCTGCCATAGAGCTTGAACGCCAGCGCGTTGCGGACCTCCACCTGGATCCGGGCTTCCCGCGAGGCGTTGGGCTTGTCGACGGGCGGAACTTCCACCCCCATCAGCTTTTCGCGCAGTCCGGGCGTGCCGTCGGTACGCTCGGCATACATAGGCTGGAAGCAGCCGGCCGTCAGCGCCGCCAAGGCGGCCACGGCCAGGAGCCGAGCGGCGATGCGGGTACTAGCCAACGACATTCACGATCCTCATCGGAACAATAATGACCTTGCGGACGGCCTTGCCGCCGAGGGCTGCTTTTACCGCATCGAGAGCCAAAACGGCAGCCTCAATTTCCGGATTTTGAGCGCCCCGTGGCACGGTGACATCACCCCGCTTCTTGCCGTTGACCTGGACCACCAGCGTCACGGTGTCTTCAACCAGCAAATCGCGTTCGATTTGGGGCCAATTGGCCTCCGAAATCAGTCCTTTCTGGCCCAGTACCGTCCAGCACTCCTCGGCCAGATGCGGCATCATCGGCGCAAACAATTGAACAAGAATGACCGCGGCCTCCCGGACCGACCAAGCCAGGTCTGGAGTCAAGGCGGGGGCCGGCTGGCCCTCGCGCCCCAGCATCTCCGCCAGCGCATTGGTGAATTCGCGGATATGGGCGAGGCAGACGTTGAAATGCAGCCGCTCGATGCCGGTCGAGACCTTGTCCAGCGCGCCATGGGCGGCCTTGCGCAGGACAAGCGCGTCCGGGCCGAACGCCGCCGGCCGCGCCGCCGGGGCGGACTTGGCGATTTCGGCTGATTCGTTCACCAGCCGCCACAGCCGCTGCACGAAGCGCGAGGCGCCCTGGACGCGCTCGTCGCTCCAGATCACGTCGCGATCGGGCGGGGAGTCCGACAACATGAACCAGCGCGCCACGTCGGCGCCGTAGGTCGCGATGATGTCGTCGGGATCGACGGTGTTCTTCTTCGACTTCGACATCTTCTCGATGGCGCCGACGGTGATGTCTTCACCGGTGGTCAGCAGAATGGCGCGCTTGCCGTTGCCGCCGGCTTCGATCTTGACTTCCGCGGGCGTGACATAAGAGCCGTCGGCCTTTTGATAGGTTTCGTGCACCACCATGCCCTGGGTGAACATGCCGGCGAACGGCTCGTCCATGCCGATGTGCCCGGTGGCCTTCATCGCGCGGGTGAAGAAGCGGCTGTAGAGCAGATGCAGGATCGCGTGCTCGACGCCGCCGATATATTGGTCGACCGGCATCATCCGGTCGGCGACCGCTTGCGTGGTCGGCGTCTTCTCGTTCCAGGGATCGGTGAAGCGCGCGAAGTACCAGGACGAATCCACGAAGGTGTCCATGGTGTCGGTTTCGCGGCTAGCGCGGCCGCCGCACTTGGGGCAAGCGACATGCTTCCAGGTCGGATGATGGTCGAGCGCGTTGCCGGGCTTGTCGAAGCTCACGTCCTCCGGCAGCACCACCGGCAGATCCTTGTCCGGCACCGGCACCACATCGCATTTCGGGCAGTGGATCACCGGGATCGGGCAGCCCCAATAGCGCTGCCGCGAGATACCCCAGTCGCGCAGGCGGAAATTGACCTGCCGCTCGCCGACGGCCGAGTTGCCCCGGACCTCGCCTTCGAGCCTCTTTGCGACTTCTTCCTTGGCCTGATCTATGGTCATGCCGTCGAGGAAGCGCGAATTGATCATGCGGCCGTCGCCGTCATAGGCGGTGTCCGTGATGACGAAGGTCTTCGGGTCCTGACCTTCGGGGCACACGACAGGCGTGTTGCCGAGCCCGTATTTATTGACGAAGTCGAGGTCGCGCTGATCGTGCGCCGGACAGCCGAAGATCGCGCCGGTGCCGTATTCCATCAGCACGAAATTGGCGACATAGACCGGCAGCTTCCAGCTGGGATCGAACGGGTGGATCGCGCGGATCCCGGTATCGAAGCCGAGCTTCTCCTGGGTGTCGATGATCTCCTGCGCGGTGCCGTGGCGCTTTGCTTCGGCGATGAACTCCGCGAGCTTGGGATTTTTCGCGGCCGCGGCCTGCGCCAGCGGATGATCCGGGGCGATCGCCATGAATTTGGCGCCGAACAGCGTGTCATGCCGCGTCGTGAAAATCTTCAGCTCAGCCTCGCCTGCCGGCGTGGTTGCAGGATCCAGCGCGAAGCGCACCAGCATGCCTTCGGAGCGGCCGATCCAGTTGCGCTGCATCAGCCGCACCTTGTCGGGCCAGCGGTCCAGCGTGTCGAGCGCGTCCAACAGTTCCTGCGAGTACTTCGTGATCTTGAAGACCCACTGGTTCATCTCGCGCTGCTCGACGACCGCGCCGGAGCGCCAGCCGCGGCCGTCGATCACCTGCTCGTTGGCGAGCACGGTCATGTCGACCGGATCCCAGTTGATCTTGCGCTTTTCCCGCTCCGCCAACCCTGCGCGCAGGAAGTCCAAAAACATCTTCTGCTGATGCTTGTAATAGCTGGGGTCGCAGGTCGCGAATTCGCGTGACCAGTCGAGCGACAGCCCGATCGACTGCAGCTGCTTCTTCATCGCGGCGATGTTGTCGTAGGTCCACGCCTTCGGCGCGACCTTGCGCTCGATCGCGGCGTTCTCCGCCGGCAGGCCGAACGCGTCCCAGCCCATCGGGTGCAGCACGTTGAAGCCCTTAGCCCGCATGAAGCGCGCCAGCACGTCGCCCAGCGTATAGTTGCGGACATGGCCGATATGGATGCGCCCCGAGGGGTAGGGGAACATCTCGAGCACGTAATATTTCGGCCGCGGATCGTCGTTTTTGGAGGCGAAGATCGCCTTTTCGTCCCACTGGCGCTGCCAGCGCGGCTCGGATTCGCGTGCGTTATAGCGTTCGGAGGTCATGAAATCGCAGGGCTTTTCGTGGATTCGGGGCCGTCTCAGGGGACGGCGGACTAGGCCACAAAAGCGGCAGGGGGGTCAACGCCCCCGCGCTCCAAAAGGCTGATGGCAGTCTCAGCTCGCCAGCGCTATCCCGCCATCCGTCAGCCGGACGAACCCGTGCTCGACCACGGTGTTGCGGCCGCGGTGTTTGGCGGCGTAGAGGGCGGCATCCGCCGCCTCGATCAGGTCGCCGGGCTGCTGCTTTTCGTTCGGCCGGGTGCAGGCGACGCCGACGCTGACGGTGACGGTCTCATAGCTCGATGTGTAATGGGGCAGCGCCAGGTTCAAGACCGCTGATCGCACCATCTCGCCGATTTCGAGCGCGCGCCTGGCGTCGGTGTTCGGCAGCAGGAGGCAAAATTCCTCACCGCCGTAACGTCCGGCAAAGCCCATGGTCTCGGCGGCAATGCCGGCCAGCGTTTCGCCGAGCCGGGTCAGGCAGGCGTCGCCTTCGGGATGGCCATAGGTGTCGTTGAACAGCTTGAAGTGATCGACGTCGATCATCAGCAGCGACAGCTCCTCGTCGTTTTGCTGCGCCTTCATCCATTCGAAATCGAGCCGGCTCTGGAAGCCGCGGCGGTTGGCGAGGCCGGACAGCATGTCGATCGAGGCCATCACGGTCAGCCGGTCGTTGGTGGCGACCAGCTCGCGCTCGCGCTTGCCGAGCTGCGCCGCCATCGCGTTGAAGGCTCGGGCCAGCGGCACGAACTCCGCCGGCAGGCGGCCGCGCGCGGCGCGCACCGACCATTCGCCCTGGCCGAACCGCGTCGCCGTCGCCGCCATCATCTCGATCGGCTGGATGATCAGCTTCTCGGCAGCGACCAGGGCGCCGAGCAGCACGAACAGGCAGACGAACCCCAGTTGCAGATAGGCGGTGCGAATCTCGCGATTGATCGCGGCGGACACCCTGGCCTCGTCGATGCTCACGATCAGGCGCGATTGCGTGCCGGCTATGCGCGCAAAGGTCACCATGCGTCTCAAGCCGTCCGCGGCGACGAATGAGAGCGATCCTTCCGCCTTGTCCGAGCCGATGGCCTTTTCTGCAATGGCCGACAACAGCGGCACCGTATCGAGCGGATGGCCGATCATGCTGGCCTGATCCGACGGCGCCGCCAGCACGGTTCCCGTGCTGTCGATCAGCACGGCCGAAATACCTGGCCGGTTGCCGAGATTGCCCATGATCTTCGACATCCAGTCGAGATTGACGCCGGCGAGGACGACCGAGTCGGCATCGTGATTGATGGCGGATACCGGATAGGCCGCCATCACGATTGGTGTGTTGTTCGGCCGGGCAAGCAGAAAGTCGCTGAAAACGAAGTTGCGGGTCTCGCGCGCCTTCATGAGGTAGGGCCGGTCGCTGAGATCGAGGCCGACATACATGTTATTGGTAGAGCACTGGATGCGCCCATCGCCGCCGACGATCATCAGGCTGCGGATCCATGGCAGATTGGCCGGCAGGCTGGCGCGCATGATATCGCAACTGCGGCCGACGCCGCCGTCGGAAGCGCGGATATAGGCCGCCGATTTCAGCACGGTCTCGACCGACGAAATCACTTCGCGCTGCATGTCGGCGCTGTGCTTGGCGAGGCTGGCGAATTCCGCGGAGGCGATCGCGATCTGTTTGGACCTTGTGTCCTCGAGCGAACGGGCGCGCTCGAGCATCAAGGGCGCCACCAGGATCAGCCCGAGCAGCGCCAGCCGCGCGCGGATTCCCAGAAGCTTCTTGAGTTTCACTCTTTTGCGGTTGAAACTAACCCGTGACATCTTGGTCCCCTGACCCCGTAGGCAGGGTAGAGGGAAGGGTTCAAGAAGCCTTTCCGGAACTCGGTAAAATTGGAACTAACCCCGTAAATCTACGACCGACGGATGACATGGCGCCGCAAACCTCCTCGCCGATATCAGCGCATTCACCAAACGGGCTCGCCACGGTTGAGCAGGAGATTTCGCGCGCCTGCAAGGAAGCGCGCCGCGACCGTAAGTCGGTGACGCTGATCGCGGTGTCCAAGACATTCGACGCCAGCGCCATTACGCCCGTGATCGAGGCCGGACAGCGTGTTTTCGGCGAAAACCGCGTGCAGGAAGCCAAGGCGAAGTGGCCAGGGTTAATGGCGGCTTACCCCGGGATCGCGCTGCATCTGATCGGACCGCTGCAATCCAACAAGGCGAAGGAGGCCGTGGCGCTGTTCGATGCGATCCATTCGGTCGACCGTCCGAGCATTTGCGAAGCGTTAGCCAAGGAATTGAACTCCCAGAAGCGGCGGCCCGAATTGTTCGTCCAGCTCAATACCGGGGAGGAGCCGCAGAAAGCGGGCGTCGCTCCTGGCGAAGCCGACGCCTTCATTGCCGCTTGCCGGGACAAATATGGCCTGTCGATTTCCGGCCTGATGTGCATTCCGCCGGTCAATGACGCGCCGGCGCCGCATTTCGCGCTGACCGCGAAGATCGCCGCGCGCAACGGGTTGAAGAATCTCTCGATGGGCATGAGCGCCGATTTTGCAATCGCGATCCAATTCGGCGCCACCCATGTGCGGGTCGGCTCGGCGATTTTCGGGCATCGGTAGACTTCGTCGTCCCGACGAACTCGGGAACGGCACCGAGTGCGGCGATGCTTACGCGAAGCGTACCGACACTTTGCCGATCGCACCGAAGTCGGCCTCAAACAAATCGCCCGGCTGAATCGGAAGCGGCGGATGGCAGGTGCCTGTCGTCACGACCTCACCTCTTCGCAGCGTTATGCCGAGCTGGCGCAATTCATTGGCGAGCCAGGCCAGCGCGATCCTGGGATCGCCGAGCACGTTCTTGCCGAGACCGGTGTATTGCTTGCCGCGCAGCGCGATCGCCGGCTTCTCCCCGACCAGGTCGAGCGCGCGCCAGTTCGACGTCGTGGGCGCACCGAGAACGAACAGATGCGCGCAGGCATTGTCGGCGATGATCTGCTCGGCGCCGGCGCTGACAAAATCCCTGAAGCGCGAATCCGGAATCTCGATCGCCGGATGCAGCGTGTCGACGGCATCGAGCACGTCCCGTACGGTGTAGGCCGAGGTCCGCGGCGGCAGATCCGTTTGCATGCGAAAAGCGAATTCCGGCTCGGCGACGCGCATTTCATTGCCGACCATCGAGGCCGTGCCGCCGTCCGCAATCACGGTCTCGCGCAAAATGCGCCCGGCCATCGGGCCGTCGACATTGATGTGCTTCTGGCCGGCCTCGCTGGTGGCTGCGATCTTCCAGCCGAACAGTCTTTCGGTCGAATAGCTTTCGATGGCCGCCTGGATCGCGTAGGCCTCGGAGCGGTCGCGCGGACGAAGTGAAGTCTCGAGACCCTCGAGCTTGGTGCCGTCGCGCCAGTGGTCGTGCAGGATGCGTGACGCCGCTGCTATTTTATTGTTGTCGAGCATGCTCTTGATATCCTTGGACTACAGAACCAACTCACTCGATCACGATCTTCGTCCTGGGTCCGAGCCGCCGCAGCAAGTGCAGCATCGCCGATTCGGTCATGGAGACGCATCCGGCGGTCGGCCCGAAATTCTCGCGCGCCAGATGCAGGAAAACCGCGCTGCCCCGGCCGGCGATTCGCGGCTGCGTGTTGTGATCGATCTCGACGATGAAATCGTAGAGGCGGTCGTCGCGCCTGAGCCGGTCGCCGCCGCGACCCGGCTCCAGCCGCACCGGCCGGTTGTAATGGCGATCCCCGGGGTCCTCGCACCAGGCGTCTTCGGGCCGGATCGGGCGAATCGGCAGAAATGTGCGCGGTCTCGGGTGGCGGTCGGCGCGCCACCACAATCGCCGTGGCCGGAAGCTGCCCCGCGGGGTCCCGCCATCGCCCTCGCGCTTGTTGGCCATGATGCCGCCGCGTCCCAGTGCGACAGGCAAGGTCCGCCCGCCGGCCGTCAGCCAGCCCCGGCGGGGATCGCCGGCGGCAGCGCGAATCCGGATTTCCGAGAGCGGGCGATCACGCGGACTTGTTCGATAAGTGATTGAAATATTGGGCTTTCCCATGCGAATCGTCAAATCCCCGGTTGCCTTACTTAGCGCAAATGTTCTATTTCACGCCGATCCCAGACATTCATCCAAAAGCCAGCCAATTCTGGAGTAGACTGTGTTTCGGCTTGTGAAACTGTAACAGCCCCTTACCTCAATACGAACCAAGACTGACTAGCTTACGAATCAAGATTCGGCTGACGGCGCCCCCGCTTGCCCTGTCGCCCCCAAGAGGATTGTACCCATGGCCAATGCCCGCAAGATCCTGATCGTGGATGACGATACCGATCTGCGCGACACGCTGGTGGAGCAATTGTCGCTGCACGACGAGTTCGAGGCTTCCGCCGTCGATACCGGCGCCAAGGGCGCCAGCGCCGCCAAGGCCAATTCTCCCGATCTTGTGCTGATGGATGTCGGGCTGCCGGACACCGACGGCCGCGAGGTGGTGCGTAGCTTGCGCAAGGGCGGCTTCAAGGCGCCCATCATCATGCTCACCGGGCACGACACCGATTCGGACACCATTCTGGGGCTGGAATCCGGCGCCAACGATTATGTGGCAAAGCCGTTCCGGTTTGCGGTGTTGCTGGCGCGAATCCGGGCCCAGCTCCGCCAGCATGAGGCCAGCGAGGACGCGGTTTTTTCCGTCGGCCCCTACTCTTTCCGGCCCGGCTCCAAGATGCTGACCGGCGCCAATGCCCGGAAGGTCCGCCTGACCGAAAAGGAAACCGCGATCCTGCGGTTCCTGTACCGCGCCGGCCAGATGCCGGTCTCGCGCGAGACGCTGCTGCAGGAGGTGTGGGGCTATAATTCCGGCGTCACCACGCATACCCTGGAAACCCACATTTACCGGCTGCGTCAGAAGATCGAGAAAGATGCGGCCAATCCCGAGATACTGGTGACGGAAGCCGGTGGCTACAAGCTGGTGCCGTGATACGATTCGCCCGACGATTCGTATTTTTCAGCGCGTCCCGATCACCGGTCCTGCATGTCGATCGAAGATGATGTAGCGCTACTCGAGCGCGTTCCCACCCTGCGCCTGCTTGGCGGGACCGCGCTGCGCATGCTTGCGATCGGCTCCGAGCAGCGCAATTTTGGGCGCGGCGACGTGCTGTTCAATGCAGGCGACGACGCCGATGCAGGCTTCATCGTTCAGCGCGGCGCGTTTCGGCTCGAGGACGGCGGCGGCGCCGAAGTCATCGCGGGTCCCGGCGCATTGATCGGTGAACTGGCGCTGATCGTTGCGATGCAGCGGCCATCCACCGCGACCGCGCTGGAAAATTCCTCGGTGATCCGGGTCGCGCGCAGCCTGTTTCAGCGCGTGCTCGAAAGCGATCCCGCTGCAGCGCGCCGCCTGCGCGACGAATTCGCCACCCGCACCAGCCAGGTCGCCAGCGATATCCTGATGGCCGGCGCCAAGCTGAGTACTTGATCCGCAACCTCCGCGAGTCCTCCCGCGAACGCAGGGACGACAGTAGCGACTACACCTCCAGCGTCGCCGTCACCGGCACGTGGTCCGACGGACGCTCCCAGCCGCGCGCGTCCTTGGTGATCCGGAAATCGCTGACACCGTCTTTCAGCGCACGCGAGACCCAGATGTGGTCGAGCCGGCGGCCTCGGTCGGCCAGCGTCCAGTCGGCGGCGCGGTAGCTCCACCACGTATAGGCCTTTTCCGACATTGGAATCCGCATCCGCGCGACGTCGAACCATTCGCCGTGCGCCTGTGCGGCGAGCAGCTTCTCGCATTCGATCGGGGTGTGCGATACGACCTTCAGGAGTTGCTTGTGCGACCACACGTCATTCTCGTGCGGCGCGACGTTGAGATCGCCGACCAGGATATGCCGGTCGTCGCCGCGCGGGTGCAGCGGCTCGCAGGCCTTCATCTCGTCGAGGAATTGCAGCTTGTGTTCGAATTTCGGATTGAGCGCGGGGTCGGGAATATCGCCGCCGGCCGGAACGTAGAAATTATGCAGTACCAGCGGCTTTCCGAGCTGCGCCTTCTCGCCGAACGAAACCGAGATGTGACGCGAATCGATCTTGTCGCAGAAGGTACGGATATCCGTGTTGTCGAACGGCAGTTTCGAGATCACCGCGACGCCGTGATAGCCCTTCTGTCCGTTCAGCGCGACGTGCTCATAGCCGAGACGCTTGAACCGCTTCAGCGGAAAGGCGTCGTCGATACATTTGGTTTCCTGCAGGCACAGCACGTCCGGCCGCACCGATTTGAGGAATTTGGCGACCAGGTCGATGCGCAGGCGCACCGAATTGATATTCCAGGTTGTCAGGGAGAAACGCATGGGGACCGGCAATACAGGAATCGTGCGCTGATGACGCACGTCCCTGCCCCGCAATCAAGGATGAATTTTAGCCCGGCGGCACCGAGTAGTTGGTGAAATCGATCTTGAACAGGCCGGGATCGACCCTCTTGGAGGAATCCAGATTGTAGACCGCAACCGGGGTGTCGTAGCCCTGCGGGTCGGTCACCGTCCATTGCTTGAGCTGGCCGTCCTTGGCGCCGATCATCAACATCAGGCGGCTGGTGCCGATCAGCGCCTGTTTCTCCTCGATAGTGACGCTGATGAACACGTCATCGGCGGTCACGCTCACGACGTTGGTGTCCTTCAGCAGATCGATGCGGTCCGACAGCAGGAAGCGCAGCGGCGTCTGCGACAGCGGATAGATGTCCTGGGTCGCGAGCTTGGTGTCGCGCACCGCCAGCGAGGATCCATCGGCAATGATCGCGATCGGACTCGGCGCGTCATATTCGAAACGCACCTTGCCGGGCTTCTGGATATAGAAGTCGCCTTTGGTCTTGCTGCCGTCGGGTCCGACCTGGACGAAATTTCCGACCAAGGTCTGCAGTGACGACAGATAGGAGCTCACCTTGGCGGCCTGCGCCTTCTGGGTAGCGTCGAAGGTCGCGAAAATATTGGCGGGAAGATTGCGGCGCGGATCGGGAATCACCGGATTTGGAGGAACCGTCTGGGTTGCCCCGGTCGTCATCGGCGTGCGCTGCGGTTCCGATGCGCTGATCTGCATGTCGCGCCCTTTTGGGGCGGGTTTCGGAATCGGAACGGTCTGTGCCTGAGACGGCGTCGCGGCGCCGCAGGTCAGGGAAACCGCGAGCAGCAGCGCCAGCACGCCACGCATGCTGCGGTCTGCGAGTAGTGTGGCCATTCGAAATTTCGGATCTCTATGCAACGCGTCGTCCTGCTTGAATCTCGGCCATTTTATCGTGCTTTCGGCCAAAGGAGATATGGTTTTTCCGTGAAAATATGATGCCAAGTCGGGCAGTCCCGGGGTTCGATCGCACTTCTCAAAAGCGGCTTTCTTCTTCCTCGACCAGAATTTCACGTTTGCCGGCGTGATTTGCCTGTCCGACGATGCACTCGAGCTCCATCCGCTCCATCAGCGACGCGGCGCGGTTATATCCGATCTGCAGCCGGCGCTGGATGTAGCTGGTCGAGGCCTTGCGGTCGCGCTTGACGATCGCCACCGCCTGCGCGAACAGGTCGCCGCCGCCATCGCCGCCCATGCCGGTGGAATCGAACACCGCGCCGTCCTCGTCGGTCGGCTCTTCCGCCGTGACGGCTTCGAGATATTCGGGCTGGCCCTGCGTCTTGAGATGGCGCACCACCTTCTCGACCTCTTCGTCCGAGACGAAGGGGCCGTGGACGCGGCTGATGCGCCCGCCGCCCGCCATATAGAGCATGTCGCCCTGCCCGAGCAGCTGCTCGGCGCCCATTTCACCGAGGATGGTGCGGCTGTCGATCTTCGAGGTGACCTGAAACGAGATGCGGGTCGGGAAGTTCGCCTTGATGGTGCCGGTGATGACGTCGACCGACGGCCGTTGCGTCGCGAGGATCACATGCAGGCCCGCGGCGCGCGCCATCTGCGCCAGGCGCTGCACCGCGCCTTCGATATCCTTGCCGGCCACCATCATCAGGTCGGCCATTTCGTCGACGATGATGACGATGTAGGGCAGCGGATCGAGGTCGAGCTTCTCCTCCTCGTAGATCGCCTTGCCGGTTTCCTTGTCGAAACCGGTATGCACCGTGCGCGTCAGGTCTTCGCCCTTGGCCCGCGCTTCGACCAGGCGCTGATTGTAGCCGTCGATGTTGCGGACGCCGAGCTTCGACATCTTCTTGTAGCGCTCTTCCATCTCGCGCACCGCCCACTTCAGCGCGACCACCGCCTTCTTCGGGTCGGTCACGACAGGCGTCAGCAGATGCGGGATGCCGTCATAGACCGAGAGTTCGAGCATCTTGGGATCGACCATGATCAGCCGGCACTGATCCGGCCGCAGCCGGTAGACCAGGCTGAGGATCATGGTGTTG
Organism: Bradyrhizobium sp.; assembly: GCA_049286845.1. Classification (GTDB taxonomy): domain Bacteria; phylum Pseudomonadota; class Alphaproteobacteria; order Rhizobiales; family Xanthobacteraceae; genus Bradyrhizobium. Next base: position 10,495 of record JBAQER010000046.1, on the reverse strand, counting down.
ATGGCGACCGATTTGCCGGAACCGGTGGTGCCGGCGATCAGCATATGCGGCGTTCGCGCCAGGTCGATGATGATGGATTCGCCGCCGATGTTCTTGCCGAGGCAGAGCGGCAGCTTCGCGTGCGATTCATCTTTCACCGAGAGCAATTCGCGCAGGTAGACCTTTTCGCGATGCGCGTTCGGCAATTCGATGCCGATGGCGTTACGGCCGGCGACCACGGCGACGCGCGCCGACAGCGCGCTCATCGATCGCGCGATGTCGTCGGCGAGGCCGATCACGCGCGACGATTTGATGCCGGGCGCGGGTTCGAGCTCGTACAGCGTCACGACAGGGCCGGGATTGGCCTTGACGATTTCGCCGCGAACGCCGAAGTCGCCGAGCACGCCTTCCAGCGCACGCGAATTGGCTTCGAGTTCCGACTTGCTCAGCGGCTGCCGGTCCGAGGCCTTCGGCGCCGTCAGCATCGACACTGCGGGCAGCTCGAACTTGTCGGACGACTTGCGCGCCGGGGCGCGCGGGGCGGCCTTCTTGCGCGGGGCGCGGGCGGCGGGAACTTCCTCTTCGTCTTCTTCCTCGTCGTCGAAATCCTCCCCGGCCTGCGGGGCCAATGACGGCGCGGCGCGACCGCCGAGACTCGGCTCCTGGCGCTCGAACGAGGAGGTGCGGGGCTGCGGCGCGCTCGCCACCAGCGAACGATAGGCCAGCGCCAATAGCCATGAGAGCCGCGCTTTGGCGCTCATGAGGGCATGAAACACCCATCCCAGCGAGACCGAACTGCGATCGTCTTCCTCTTCGAACGGCGTGTCGTCGTCCTCGATCGGCGTCAGTTCCTCTTCCTCCTGCCGCGAGCCCATGCCGCATGCGAACAGGAAGGTCGCGACCATCGCCGCGAGCAGGATGATCCCAAGCACGAGGCGATAGACGAAGCCGGGCGGCCCGAACACCACGGCGGGCGCGCGCACCAGCGCGTCGCCGACGACGCCGCCAAGCCCGGTCGGCAGCGGCCACGCCCCGCCATGCGTCCAGCAGCTTGCGAAACCCGCTGCGATCACCGTGCAGAGAATCCAGCATGCGATCCGCAGCGCTTCGCGGTCGAAGGTGCGGTGGGTCAGCATGCGCCAGCCCCACACCGCAACCGGGAGGATCAGCATGATCGCGCCGAGACCGACGATCTGCATCAGCAGATCGGCGCCGATCGCGCCGGGATAGCCGACGATGTTGCGGATCGCGCGCGAGGTCGCGTGGCTGAGGCTGGGATCCTGCACCGACCAGGTCATCAGCGCCGCCGCCGCCACGCCGGACAGCGCGATCAGCGCAAGCCCGGCGAGCTCGCGCAGGCGCCGCACCAGCGCCTCGCGGATCGACGCCGGCAAATGGCCGACCAGGGGAATGACGCGTTCGATCGCCGGCATGCTCATGGGCCTTCGCGACTAATCCAGAATTTCGACCAGCCGGTGCAACGCCTCGGCTGTTGTTTCACCATCCGCCACCAGCGCCAGGCGGATGTAGCCGGCGCCGGGATTGCTGCCGTCGGCCTGCTGCCGCGCCAGGTAGCTGCCGGGCACCACGCGCACGCCGGCGTCCCTGTAGAGCTCCACCGCTGCGGCTTCGTCGCCGCCGCGTTCCGACACGTCGAGCCAGACGCAGAAGCCGCCGGCGGGTCTGACGTAGCCGTAACGATTGCCGAGAATCTGATCGGCCAGATCGAACTTGACCCGGTAGAGCCTGCGGTTCTCCTCGACATGCGCTTCGTCGCCATAGGCGGCGACCGCGACATGCTGCAGCGGTACCGGCACCTGCGGTGCCGCGACATTGCGCAGTTCGTGGAACATGCCGAGAAACTTCCTGTCGCCGGCGGCAAAGCCGACCCGCATGCCCGGCAGGTTGGAGCGCTTCGACAGCGACTGAAACGCCACCGCATTGGTGAAATCGGGCCCGGCGCATTCCAGCATGCTGCCGGGCGCTTCCCTGGTGTAGATTTCCGAATAGCACTCGTCGCTCAGGATCATGAAGCCGAAGCGGTCGGCAAGTTGCTTGAGGCGGCTGAAATAGCCCGGTGTCGCCACCGCACCTTGCGGATTGGCCGGCGAGGCGATGTAGATCGCAACGGTTCGCGCCAGCGTGGCGTCATCGAGCGCGTCGAGATCGGGCAGGAATCCGTTGGCGAGCGTGGTCGGCAGATAGATCGCTTCGCACCCCGCGGCACGCGCCCCGGCAGCGTAAGCGGGATAAAACGGATTGGGGATCAGGATCGCAGGCCTGCCCTTGCGCTCGCCGACATATCGCGCCGCGGTGAGTGCTGCGAAAAACAGACCCTCGCGGCTGCCGTTCAGCACCAGAAGCTCGGTCTCCGGATCGATCGCCCGTGGCAAGCGGAACCGGGTGGAAAGCCAGGCCGCCGCCGCCCGGCGGAACGGCTCGATGCCCTTGGCGATAGGGTAGCGGCCGAAATCGGCGATGTGTTTTGCGAGTACGGGACCGACAAAGCCCGGGACCGGATGCTGCGGCTCCCCTAACGACAGTGTTATCAATGGCTTAGCTGGCTGATAGGGGGCCAATAGCTCGGTCAGCCGCGCAAATGGCGAGCGTTCGCTTTCCTGACTGCCGGCGCCCTGTGGCGCGCGGGATGAAGCGGTCATTGCCATAGATGAAGCGCCAGCACTCTCGGGGCAGCCGGTCGCATCACAAGACCGGCCGGAAACGGATCAAACCACCATAGATACGGCGAGGTTAAGACGCGATTAACCATCGGCGCCAGCGACGATTTTGCTGATTATAGCCCCTGTTAACGAGGCACAATATTCCCGAGGCAGCACGATGGCTGCGAGTCGAGGCATTCTACTTTGCATGGGGTTGTTTTCGCGTTTTTTGTAGAGGCCCTGCGGGAGGGGCCACGCCGCGTCCGGGGCACCGGATCGTTGGTGCCTCGCGCCTACGGCGAATCGAATCAACTCCAACCCGTCTTGCTCAAGTACCGACTGTGCAAGATCGGTGACTCGCTTGCTGCCCATGCTTCGAGACGCTCGCGTCGCTCGCTCCCCAGCATGAGGTTGTTGTGTTTCAACAAGTTAGTCCTCATCCTGAGGAGGCCACGAAGTGGCCGTCTCGAAGGATGGGCAGCAATACCGATTTGCGATTGCAGGTACTGGGCTATCCCCTCAACCCTGCCCTCGAAAACTCATCAGGCGCCGGATCATCCGGATATTGGCATAGTCGACCATCTTGCCGTCGACCGTGACCGCGCCCTGCCCGTTCCGCTCCGCCTCCTCCAGCGCCGCGATCGCGCGCTGGGCGTAGGCGAGTTCCTCCTCCGAAGGGATGAAGGCATCGCGCGTCGGCTCGATCTGGCTCGGATGGATGACCTGCTTGCCGTCATACCCCATCGCGGCTGCCTTGGCCGCCGTCGATGCGGTGGCGACGGGATCGCGGAACGCGCCGCAGGGACCGTCGATCGCGCGCAATCCGAATGCCCGCGCGGCGATCAGCAGGCGCATCATCGGATAGGCGAACAAATCGAGCGGAACCGTGGGATGGCCGTCCGCAGCACTGCCGACATGGCGGTATCCCGACGGCGATGCGCCGATCTCCGCGCTGCGCGCCCCGATCGAAGCTGCGAAGTCGCCGACGCCAAGATGCAACGCGGTCACCAGCGGGTCAGCCGCCGCCAGCGTTTCGACATTGACGAGTCCGCGTGCGGTCTCGATCAGCAATTCCATCGTGGCGGGCGCGGCGCGCGTTCCGGCCGCTTCCGTGATCCAGCGGCCGATCCTTGCCACGTCGGCGACCGACTCCGCCTTCGGAATGATGAAGGCGTCGAGCCGCTCCAGCCCGCCGAGGCGCGCGATCTCCTCCTGAATCGACGGGCTGTCGATCGCATTCAGCCTCACGGTTACGGTCTTTCGGCCCCAATCGTGAGCGGTCAATGCGTTTGCTGCCGCCTCCAGTGCTGCCGCCTTTTCGGCCGGCGGCACTGCGTCCTCGAGATCCATGAACACGGCGTCGGCGGCCGATGCGGCGGCGTTCTGCACGAGCCGCGCGCGATGGGCCGGAACGGCGAGATAGGTTCGGGTCAGTCGCGGCGCGGTCATGTCCGGGAATTTTCCAATAGTCCGAGTTCGGCGAGGATGGCGTCGGTATGCTCGCCGACCGCGGGAATGTCGCCCATCACGGGTTCGACGCCGGGAATGGTGATCGCGGGCAGAAAGCTCATCAGCGGGCCGTTCGGCGAGCCCACCCTGTGGACGCGGTCGCGCGCATGAAGCTGCGGATGGTGCAGGAAGCTTTCAACCGTATTCATGTTGGCGTTGGCAATGGCGGCGTCGTCGAGCCGCTGGATTACCTGCTCTGCCGAAAATTTCGCGAAATGCTGCTCGATCAATGCCTCCAGCACATCGCGATTCTGCATGCGCTGCGGATTGTCGCAAAAGCGCGGGTCGCAGGCCAGCGCCGCGTCCTCCAGCACCTGCGCGCACAGCGCCGTCCATTCGCGCGCGTTCTGAATGCCGAAGAACACCACGCGGCCGTCGCCGCAGCGAAACGGGCCGTAGGGCGCGATGGTGGCGTGACGTGTGCCGGTGCGGACCAGCGGCTTGCCGGCGCCATCGGTGTAATAGGCGGGATAGCTCATCCATTCGGTCATGGAATCGAACAGCGAGACCTCGAACGCCATGCCCTTGCCGGTGCGCTCGCGGTTGAACAGCGCCATCAGCACGCCGTTGACGATGTACATGCCGGTCGCGGTGTCGACGACGGCGATGCCGCATTTGGCCGGTTGTTCCTCGGTGCCGTTGATCGACAGAAACCCCGCTTCGCACTGGACCAGGAGATCGTAGGCCTTCTTCCCGCTGTAGGGGCCGCTGCTGCCATAGCCGGAGATGTCGCAGGCGATCAGGCGGGGAAAACGCTCCACCAGCGCCGCGGCATCGAGGCCGAGGCGTTTGGCGGCGCCCGGCGCCAGATTTTGCAGGAATACGTCCGCCCGCGGCAGCAGCGCATCGAGCACGCGCTTGCCTTCGCTGCTCTTGACGTCGAGCGCGAGGCTCTCTTTCGACCGGTTGGTCCAGGCGAACTGGCTCGACATCCCGTTCATCACGTAATCATAGTCGCGGCAGAAATCGCCCTTGCCCGGTCGTTCGATCTTGATCACCCGTGCGCCCCAGTCGGCCAGATGGCGGCTCGCGAGCGGCGCCGCGATGGCCTGTTCGAGCGAGACGACGGTGATGCCGGACAAGGGCAGCTGTGGCGGTTTCCGGTTCATGGATGATCTCCGGCGCGCTGGGCGCAGTGGCCGACGGATCGCGCGAAATGCCTGCTATCGTTTCGGCAGCCGCTCGAAGCTCGGCACCCCCTCGGGGATGTGGTGGAAGGCCTGCTTGTCGATGGTGTAGATCGCCATCTGCGGCGTACCAAACAGACTGGGATCGTCGAGCGTCCCGACCTTGAGGACCACGCCGGGCAACCCCCGCGGCCGCGTCACGACATGGGTGCCGCATTCGGCGCAGAATTCCCGCGTCACGGGGCGTTCGAGGTCGCTGCGGGTAAATTGCCTGGGCGTGCCCTTGGTATATTTGAAGCCGTCGATCGGCATCATGATGAAGGTGTTGGGCGAGCCGCCGGTGATATATTGGCATTCCCGGCAATGGCACTGCGCCTTCATCATCGGTTCGCCCTCGGCCGCATAACGCAGCGCGCCGCAATAGCATCCGCCCTCGAGCTTCATGGCATTCCTCCTAGTGTTTGGCGGCGGCGCTGGCCGCGGCATTGTTGAGCACGATCAGGCCGTCCACGGCGACGCCGAGCTTGCCGTTGATCACGAACGGATTGACGTCGATCGAAGCGATGCGGTTGCCGGCGTCCGCCATCAGGTTGGAGAGACCGACGAGGGCTTTCACCGCCGAGGCCTCGTGCAACGCGGGCTTGCCGCGATAACCCTTGATCTTCACGCCGGCCTTGGTCCGGTTGATCAATTGTCTTGCCTCGGCCGCGTCCAGAGGCGCGCCGGCCAGTGCGACATCCTTCATCAGCTCGATATCGACGCCGCCGGTGCCGAACAGCACCACCGGTCCCATTTCGGCGTCGAGCGAGGCCCCGATCACGAGTTCGAGGTCGGCCTTGACCTGCTGCGCGATCAGGATGCCTTCGAGCTTCGGCTTGCCCTTGATCTTCTTCACCCGCGCCGTGATGTCGTTGAACGCCTTCTTTACCTCGGCCGCGCTGTTGAGGTTCAGCACCACGCCGCCGATGTCGGATTTGTGCAGGATGTCGGCGCTCACCACCTTTGCCACGACGGGAAAGCCGATCTTTCTTGCGATCTTGACGGCTTCTGCCGCAGTCTGCGCGATCTCCTCCCTGGAGACCGGAATGCCGTAGGCTTTCAGGAGCTTCTTCGACGCCACCTCGTCGAGCGCCGCAGCGCCATTGGCGCTCTTCAGCGTCTTTTCCAGCACGGCGCGCGCCGAAGGTTTCGAACTCGACACGATATCGGGCACGACCTTGCGCAAGCCGGCATAGTCGATCAAGGCCTTGATCGCGCCGACCGCGCGATCGAGACCCTGCATGACCGCGATATTCGGCAGCGATTTTCGCAGGCCCTTGGTGAACTCGGTAAAGCCGATCGACATCGTGCTGATGTAGACCACGGGCTTTGCGGCAGCGCCGGCCATTTCGTTGACGATGCGCAGATTGCGTTCGCGCAATTCGTGCGGCGCCTTGGGCAATTCGGCATCGATGATCACGATGTCGGTGTCGGGGTCGTCGATCATGACCTTGATCGATGCCATATAAACCGAGGGATCCACCACCGCGGCAAAGCCGGCGTCGAGCGGATTGCCGACGATGCTGCCGGGGCCGAGCATCTTCGCCAGTTTTTCGGTGGCGGCGGGGCTCAGCGGGGCGAAATTCAGACCCGCCGAATGGAACGCATCGATCAGAAGGCCGCGCTTGCCGCCGGACAACGACACGGCGGCGAGCCGATTGCTCTTTGGCGGTTCGGCGTGAACGAAGCATTCGGTGGTTTCGATCAGTTCGTCGAGGCCGCGGACGCGAATCACGCCTTCCCGGGTCGAGATGGCGTCGAACGTCTCGATCGAACCGGCGAGCGCGCCGGTGTGGGCCATCGCGGCGGCGCGTCCGCCTTCGGAGGCGCCGAGCTTCAGGGCAATGACGGGTTTGCCCGCGGCACGCGCGGCCTTGCAGGCTTCGCGAAACACCTTGGTGTTTCGCACGCCCTCGAGATAGACGACGATCACGCGGATCGAGGGATCGGCGGCGAAATAGCTCATCAGGTCGGGCGTCTCGAGGCCGGTCTCGTTGCCTGTCGTGACCATGTAACCGACGCCGACGCCGCGATCCTCCAGCGCCTGGCGGATCGCCATCACGATTGCGCCGGACTGGCCGGCGATCGCCACCGGACCGGCCTCCATCGTGACGATGCGGTCGTCGATGTTGGTGAACAGGTTTTCGCCGGCGCTGAGATTGCCGAGGCAGTTCGGCCCGGTGACGGCGAGGCCGGTTTCCTTGACGGCCTGCTTCAGCTCGACGGCCAGCCGCTGGCTTTCCTCGTCCTGCAATTCGCTGAAGCCCGAGGTGACGATGGTGGCCGAGCGCGCACCCGCTGCCGCGGCGTCGCGAATCACCTGCACCGCGAAACGCGCAGGCACCAGCACCAGCACGTGATCCGGCTTGTCCGGCAGGCTGGCGAAATCCTTGTAGCAGGGCACGCCCCAGATCGTTTCGCGCTTCGAATTGATCGGATACAGCCCGCCCGCGAATTTATACTTGATCAGGTTATTCCAGATGCGCTCGGCATAGTTGCCCGGCTTGTCGGTGGCGCCGACCAGGACGATGTTGTGCGGGTGCAGCATCGCATGAATGCTTTTCACGATGTCGCTGGCGCTAGCGGCGGGTGACCATTTGCCGGCCGAACCGGACGCATTGCTGGCGTGGGCTTCCATAAGCGTTTCTCACCCTTTGATGCATTGTTGTTTTTGCGCGGGACGGAATTCTGCCCGCTGCGCCGGCAGTTGATCTGCCTTTGAACGGAGACCGAAACAAACAGTTCATTTCCGCCCGCGTCAACACGCGCTCGCCGGGTGCCCGGCTCGCATATTTGCCGGAACCGTTGGTTTCCGGCTTTGGCGCGATTTTCTCAAAGAACCGGCGAACGCCCCGTATCGAGCGCGGGCCAGCCTCGCTGCGAAAGCGCTTTCAGCAAAAAGAAAGGGGCTCCAACTTGCGCTGGAGCCCCTCAACGGTCGGGGCATTGCCGGGTATGTGCCCAAACCGTAGTTCTGGGCGCGACCTCGTGAGATCGCGCCCCCGGGAGACTTACATGTTGTAGGCGCGTTCCGTGTGCTCGGTGATGTCGAGACCTTCGCGCTCCACCTCGACGGTGGCGCGCAGGCCGACGATCACATCGACGACCTTGTAGAGGATCGCCGAACCGATACCCGACCACACCAGCGTGGTGCAGACGCCCCAGAGCTGCGAGGTCATCTGCGCCGCGAAGTCATAGTCTGCGATCTTGCCGATCGTGTAGTCCATGACGCCGGTGCCGCCGAGGGCCGGATTCACCAGGATGCCGGTGCCGAGCGCGCCGACGATTCCGCCGATGCAGTGGACGCCGAACACGTCGAGCGCGTCGTCGTAGCCGAGTGCGTTCTTGATCACGGTGCAGAAGAACAGGCAGACCACACCGACCACCAGACCGAGCACGATCGCTCCCATCGGACCGACGAAACCGGCCGCGGGCGTGACCGCCACAAGTCCCGCCACCGCGCCCGACAATGCGCCGAGCAGCGAGGGATGGCCCTTGATGATCCATTCCGCGAACATCCAGGCCAGCGCCGCCGCCGCAGTCGCGACGAACGAGTTGGTCATGGCCAGCGCGGCGCCGCCGGAGGCCTCGAGGTTCGATCCGGCGTTAAAGCCGAACCAGCCGACCCAGAGCAGCGAGGCGCCGATCATGGTCATGGTCAGCGAGTGCGGAGCCATCAGGTCCTTGCCGTAGCCGGTGCGCTTGCCGATCAGGATCGCGCCGACGAGACCTGCGATGCCGGCGTTGATGTGCACCACGGTGCCGCCGGCAAAATCGATCGCGCCCTTCTTGAAGATCCAGCCAGCGTCATCCGAGAACGCGGTCTTCGCAGTTTCGAAGGCGGCTTGCGCGGCCGTCTTGGCAGCGCCGTCCGCCGCGGTTTCCACGGCCTTGAGCGCCGCAGAGATCGCGTCCGGTCCAGCCCAGTACCAAACCATGTGCGCGATCGGCAAATAGATCAGCGTTACCCAGAGCGGGACGAACAGCGCGACCGCCGCGAACTTCATGCGTTCGGCGAAGGCGCCGACGATGAGCGCAGGGGTGATCGCCGCGAAGGTCATCTGGAAGCAGATATAGACCAGCTCCGAGATGTTGACATCGGCGGAGAAGGTCGCCGCCTGAGCATCGAGAATCGTCTTGCCTTCCGGCGCGATCTTCAGGAACGCCTTGGAGAAGCCGCCGATGAAGTCGGACCCGCCGGTGAAGGCGAGGCTGTAGCCGTACAGCGCCCACAGGATAGTGACGATGCAGACGGTGTAAAACACCTGCGCCAGCACCGAGAGCATGTTCTTGGAGCGGACCAGACCGCCGTAGAACAGCGCGAGACCCGGGATCGTCATCAACAGCACCAGCACTGTCGACGTCAGCATCCAGGCATTGTCGCCCTTGTTGACGGTTGGCTCAGCGTAGGCAGCGGTCGCGGCGAACAGGCCGACTGCGAGGGCCGCCAATCCCGCGCTATAGGGACGTTTGAACGTCATTTGATTTACTCCTGATTGGATAAGGTTGAGCGCGAAATCAGAGTGCCGCGGCATCGGCCTCTCCCGTGCGGATACGAACCGCATGGTCGAGGTTGATGACGAAGATCTTGCCGTCGCCGATCTGTCCGGTCTTTGCCGCCGACGTGATGGCGTCGATGGTCTTGTCGACCTGGTCCGAGGCGACAGCGACCTCGATCTTGATCTTGGGCAGGAAGCTCACCGCGTATTCGGCGCCGCGATAGATTTCCGTATGGCCTTTCTGCCGGCCATATCCCTTGACTTCCGTCACCGTTAAACCGTGAACGCCAATGGCGGTCAGGGCGTCACGGACTTCTTCGAGCTTGAATGGCTTGATGATCGCCATAACAATTTTCATGGGTCCTATCCCCGCTTGGGCCCGGTCCAGACACGACCGGGCGTTCTCGACTGAGGTTCACCACGCGGAGAAGTTCACTACGCGGGCACAGCCAGACCCCGTAGAATCAAATGCCGTGCCAGATCGGCGGCATTCCCTAACGGATTATGAATGCGGACCTTTTCGCGCTTTGGGGGAATTGGTCCGAGCTGCGCTATTCCGCCGCGCCCAAAGCCTAGTCATGCCTGATTAAAAACAAGGCATGACAGACTCCCGACATAATGATGCCCATCAGGAGGGCAAATGGTCGGTAATTAGGTAAAGACGCCTATTGAAGCGCCTCAC
>JBAQER010000045.1:0-2534 GCA_049286845.1 Bradyrhizobium sp. | reverse complement strand
GACGGGGATCAGCCTGCACGATGAACAGAAGCAAAGGCGCGACGCCCGAGGCGTGGACCGACATGGCGGCATCAGAGACGGGAAGCGCGGCATGGCCTGGCCGGCTCCCCGGCAGCGGTTCGACCGTATCGGTCCTTGTCGCCACCGCGATTGTGGTGGCCGACATGGTTGGCGTCGGCGTGTTCACCAGCCTCGGCTTTCAGGTCAAGGACATCCCGTCGGGCTTTTCGATCCTGCTGCTGTGGACGATCGGCGGTATCGTCGCGCTGTGCGGGGTGTTTTCCTACAGCGAACTCGGCGCGATGTTTCCGCGCTCCAGCGGTGAATACAACTTCCTGACCCGGGCGTTTCACCCGGCATTCGGATTTCTCGCCGGCTGGGTGTCGGCGACGGTCGGTTTCGCCGCACCGGTGGCGCTCGCCGCGATGGCCTTCGGCGAATACGGCAAGTCGGTGCTCCCGGGCGCGCCGCCGCTGGCCCTCGCCGTCGGCGTGGTCTGGCTGGTGTCGCTGGTGCAGCTCGGCGGAGTCAAACACTCCAGCAGCTTTCAGCTGATCGCGACCATCCTGAAAGTGGTGCTGATCATAGCCTTCCTGGTGGCGGGATTTGTCATTGCCACTCCGCAGCCGGTCACGTTTACGCCCTCGGTCTCCGACCTCGGCTATGTCACCAGCGCGCCGTTCGCGATCGGCCTGGTGTTCGTGATGTATTCATTTTCGGGGTGGAACGCTGCGACCTACATCATCGGTGAGATGCGCGCCCCGGAGCAGAACCTGCCGCGCGCGATGCTGGCGGGCACGCTGATCGTGCTGGTGCTGTATGTCGCCCTCAACGCGGTGTTCCTGCACACCGCGCCGATCGACAAGCTGGCCGGGCAAATCGATGTCGCCCGCATCTCCGGCAGCCACATCTTCGGCGAGATCGGCGGCCGCATCGTCGGCGCGATGATCTGCATCGGGCTGATATCTTCGATCAGCGCGATGATGTGGATCGGCCCGCGGGTGATGATGACCCTGGGCGAGGACGTTCCGGCGTTGCGGATCTTCTCCCGCAAGTCGACCAGTGGGGCGCCGGTCTACGCCATTCTGTTCCAGCTCGCGGTGGCGAGCCTGATGCTGTTCACCCGCAGCTTCGAGAAGGTGCTCGACTTCATCCAGTTCAGTCTGCTGTTCTGCTCGTTCTTCACCGTGCTCGGCGTCATCAAGCTGCGCATCACGCGGCCCGATTTGCCGCGGCCCTATCGGGCCTGGGGATACCCGGTCACGCCTGTGGTTTTCCTGCTCGTGACCGGTTTCATGATGTACTATCTTGCGACCGAGCGCCCGTTGCAGTCGTTCCTGGGTACTTTGATCATGATCTCCGGCCTGTTGATCTATGCCGTTTTCCGCAAGCGGGCCGATCGGGCCCCCGCATCCCCGGGCCGCGAGTAGACATGCTTCGATCCCTGAAAATTGCCACTGCCGCTGCAGCCGTGTTTTTCGCGGCGTCGATGCCGCTGTGCGCTGCTGATACCGTGACCGCCGATGACACCGCGCGTTTCCTCGCCGGCATGCCGCCGTCGGCCGGTTCGCCGCTGACGCCGCTGACCAAGGACCCTTTGTGGCAGCGGCACGCCAAATTCTTCGATACCGCGTTCGGACAGCTCGAGCAGCGCCAGCTTTCGAAGATCCATAGCTGGGCCGAAACCAATCTGGCGGCGCCGCGGCCGACCATGTTCTACATGTTCAGCGGTCCGGACTTCCTTTACGCAAACGCGTTCTATTCGAAGGCCTCGACCTATGTGCTGAGCGCGCTGGAGCCGGTCGGCTCGGTGCCCGATCTCACGCGATTGCCGCATGGCGGCATCGGCGCTGCGCTCTACAGCGTCGAGCGGTCGCTGGGTTCGATCCTGAGTTTCAGCTTCTTCATCACCAAGCAGATGAAGACCGATTTGCACGCCGGGCAGCTCAGCGGCACCTTGCCGATCCTCTACGTCTTCCTGGCGCGCTCGGGAAAAACCATTCGCGACGTCAGTCCGATCGCGCTCGACGACAAGGGGGCGGCGTATTTCGCCAACGAGAATCCGGGTCCGAATGCGACGCGGGGCGTCCGGATCATCTTCGCCGGCAGCGACGGCGCGGAAAAGACGCTGTATTATTTCTCGACCGATCTTTCGAACAGCGGCGTCAAGGCGAGCGGCTTTCTGAAATTCTGCGCCACGCTCGCGCCCGGCAACAGCCTGATCAAGAGCGCGTCCTATCTCTTGCACTCCGGCAACTTCACCACCGTGCGCGACTTCATCCTCGCCAACAGCGCCACCGTCGTCCAGGACGATTCCGGCGTGCCGCTGGCGTATTACGATCCGAAGAAATGGCGGTTCTTCCCGTTCGGCCGCTATCTCGGTCCGATCGGCGAATTTCCGGGAAGGCACCAGCAGTCCTATGCCGAATTGTTCCGGCGGGCGCAGCCGATGGATTTCGGCATCGGTTATCGCTGGCGCACGCATGAATCGAACCTGCTGCTGTCGGTGAAGGTGCCGTCGGACGGTTCGGCCC
>JBAQER010000044.1:0-10802 GCA_049286845.1 Bradyrhizobium sp. | reverse complement strand
GACAACGAGATGGAGCAGGCGCTGAACGAGCTTGGCGACATGATCCGCAAGCAGCAGCAGTTGCGCGACAAGACCTACAAGCAGGGCCAGGATTCGCGGCGCGATCGCCAGCGCGGCAGGCAGGGCGACCAGAGCATGGGCGATCTGCAGCAGGATCAAGAGGGCCTGCGCGACCGTCTCAAGAGACTGCAGCAGGAACTGGCCAAGCGCGGCATGGGGCAGGGCCAGCGCGGCGAGAAAGGCCAGCGTGGCGAGCAGGGACAGCAGGGTCAGCAAGGCGAGCAGGGCGACGGCGAGGACGGCCTTGGTGAGGCCGATTCCGCGATGGGCGACGCCAGCGGCAGGCTGGGCGAGGGCAACGCCGATGGCGCGGTGGATTCGCAAGGCAAGGCGCTGGAAGCGCTGCGCAAAGGCGCCCAGAGCCTGGCGGAGTCGATGCAGCAGGGCGAGGGCGACGGACAGAACGACGGCCCGGGCCAGCGCGCAGGAAGGCAGCAAAGCGGCGGCAACCAGCAGGATCCCCTAGGAAGGCCGCTGCACGGCCGCGAATTCGGCGACGATTTCTCGGTGAAGATTCCCGGCGAGATCGATGTGCAGCGGGTGCGCCGGATCCTGGAAGAACTCCGCCGCCGCCTCGCCGATCCGCAACGGCCGCAGATCGAACTCGATTACATCGAGCGGCTGCTGAAGGATTATTAGAGGGCTCTCGCCGTCATTGCGACCCGTTGGCTCCTCGCAATGACGAGTCGATAGAGCGGCTCCTCGCTATCCCTTCCTTGCCGCCAGCGCGTCCGCTACCGCGGTGCGGATATCGGCCACCGAGAACGGCTTCGTCACCACGTCGTGCACGATCGCATTGAGGCCGTGGGCGCGTTCGCGCTGATCGGCAAAGCCTGTCATCAGCAGGATCGTCAGGTCCGGAAAATCCCGCGCCGCCGCCAGCGCCAGCGCGATGCCGTCCATCACGGGCATCTGGATGTCGGTGAGCAAAAGATCGAAGGCGCCCGGTTCGCGGGTGAGGATTTCCAGCGCTTCGGCGCCGTCTTCGGCGGTGACGGTGGCGTGGCCGTCCATGGCGATGGCCCGCGCCACCAGCGTGCGCATGGATTCTTCGTCGTCGGCAATCAGCACGCGCGGCATCGGGCACCCGTCTTTGGCCAGCGGAACTATAGCGTTTTCGAGCGAAGCGGATACCGGCCCGCGTAAAGAAAACGCGTCAAGAAAAGACTTGCGGCCTGTTCACGCATGGCCGCCGGCGATGTCCCGCCTGTTGAAGAAGCGTACGTCGATATTGCGGCCTTCGGGGGGCGGCGAAGCCAGCCGCGACTTGAACCAGGCGCGTTCGCCCGGCTTCAGCACGGATTGCTCCAGCACCGCGTTCCAGGCGTAGATCTCCGCGCCCTGCGCGTCGCGGACGGAAAAGCGCAGCCGCGGCAGGTCGACCGGCTTGCGCCCTTCGCCTGTTATTACGCCCTCGATCACCAGCACCGGCTTGCCTTCCACGGTCTCGGAAGTGATCTTGACGTCCTTGAACATCAGCCCGCGCAGATTTACCTCGAGGCCGACCATCTTGTAGAACGCGGCAGTCTGCGGCAGCAGCCGCACCACGTCGACCCGCCAGATCGTCAGCGCCAGCACCAGCGCGCCCATCGCGGCGCAGCCGGTGGTGAGGCTGATGGAGGGTTTACCAGGGGCGTGATACGCCTGCGGGCGTGCGAAAAGCTTGCGGAACCAGGACCGGCGCTGCGGCTGCTCGCTTTCCGCGTCCTCGGCATCGTTCCGCGCGGCCGACGCCCAGTCGGTCGAGGCGTCGCCGTCGGCCGGCCAGTCTGCCGATATCGAGGGGCTGTCGACGACAGGGGTGTCCGAACGGCCGTCCTCGCGCGCCATCGCTTCCCATTCCGCGGCGGCGTCGGCATTCGAGGCCTGTCGGCCGGCCTGGGCCATCGCCGGCGCGGCCATCTCGACCGCGTCCTCCGGCCGCGCCAGCCAGACTTCCTTGCAGCGGGAACAGCGGACGGTACGGCCAGCCGCGCCCAGGTTAGCCGGATCAATGGCATAGGACGTTGTACAATGAGGGCAAACGATGTGCATGGAGCCAATCTCCACAATGACGCTGGCTGGATGCTACAAGGCGACCGTTAACGAACCGGAAACCATAACGGAAGCACAACCGTTTTCTCTGGTTCGCGGCCGCAGCGGGGCCGGCGAACAGTGGGCCCTCGGCTGCGGCTTTCCGGCCGCGCCCCAAATCGGACGGAGCTGAGCTTGGTTCGGTTCGAAAATGTCGGATTGCGTTACGGGCTTGGCCCGGAGATTCTGCGCGACCTCAGTTTCCTGATCCCCGCCCATTCCTTCCAGTTTCTCACCGGCCCGTCCGGCGCCGGCAAGACCTCGCTGCTGCGGCTATTGTTCCTGTCGCTGCGGCCGACGCGCGGCCTGGTCAACCTGTTCGGCCACGATGTCTCGATGCTCGGCAAGGATCAGATCGCAGACTTGCGCAAGCGGATCGGCATCGTGCTGCAGGACTTCCGTCTGCTCGACCACATGACGACCTACGAGAATGTGGCGCTCCCGTTCCGGGTGATGGGCCGCGAGGAATCGAGCTACCGCAAGGAGGTCATCGACCTCCTGAGATGGGTCGGGCTCGGCGAGCGGATGGATGCGCTGCCGCCGATCCTGTCCGGCGGCGAGAAGCAGCGCGCGGCGATCGCGCGTGCCGTGATCTCGCGTCCGCACCTGCTGCTGGCGGATGAGCCGACCGGCAACGTCGATCCGACGCTGGGGCGGCGGCTGCTGCGGCTGTTCATCGAACTGAACAAGTCGGGCACCGCTGTCATCATCGCGACCCACGACATGGCGCTGATGGACCAGTACGACGCGCGGCGGCTGGTGCTGCATCAGGGGCGGTTGCATATCTATGAGTAGGTCAGGCGACGAGCATGGGCCGCTGGTGGATCTCGGCCACGAGCGTCCGCAGGTGCCGGCACGGGCGCGAAACCTGTCGCCGATCGTGCCGCGCGCCTCGATCGCCGGCCGCGCGCTGGTTGCCGTGGTCGCCATCATGACCTTCCTCGCCTCGATCACGACAGGCGCGGTACTGCTGGTGAGCGCCTCGGCGGCGGAATGGCAGTCGGAGGTGGCGAGCGAAATCACCATCCAGGTGCGCCCCTCCGCCGGACGCGACATCGAGCGCGATGCGGCGGCGGTGGCCGAGACGATGCGGACGCAGCCCGGCATCGTCGAGATCAAGCCCTTCACCAAGAACGAGTCCGCCAAATTGCTGGAGCCGTGGCTGGGCAGCGGATTGTCGTTCGACGATCTGCCGGTGCCGCGCGTCATCGTCGCGCGGGTCAAGCCCGGGACCGCGCTCGATCTGGCGGCGCTGCGCAGCCGGGTGTCGCAGGTGGCGCCGACGGCCAGCGTCGACGATCACCGCGCCTGGATCGAGCGGATGCGCTCGATGACCGGCGCAACCGTGTTTGCCGGCATCGGCATCCTCGCGCTGGTGATCATTGCCACCATCATTTCGGTATCGTTCGCAACCCGCGGCGCGATGGCGGCGAATCGTCCGATCGTCGAGGTCCTGCACTTCGTCGGCGCCGGGGACCGCTATATCGCCAACCGCTTCTTGCGACACTTTCTCAGGTTGGGCCTGGAGGGCGGCGTGATCGGCGGCGGCGTCGCGATGCTGGCCTTCGGCTTCTCCGAATCCATCGCCGGCTGGTTCTCGGGCACCCCCGTCGGCGATCAATTTGCGGCCTTGCTGGGGACGTTTTCGCTGCGCCCGTCGGGCTATCTGGTGCTGGCGGTGCAGGCGGTGCTGATCGCGGCGATCACCGCCTGGGCGTCGCGGCGGACGCTGTTCGCCACGCTCGACGACATCGACTGACGCTGTGGCCGCCGATACCGCGCCAAACCGGACTCCACTTCGCCCCAAAACGTTCTAGACTTGTGAAAGGAAAAGGGGACCGTCAGCACCGCATGAATCCGAAGTCCGCCGATATCTCGCCTGCCGCGCCGGTTGCCGCGCCGAGGGGATGGCTGCGCGCAACGATCGTCGCCTCGCTGGCGATTGCCTTCGTTGCCGCCGCGGTCGGCTTCGTCGGGTTTTTGTCGCAATTGCGCGGCGTCGAGGTGAAGCCCGACCGCGGCGCTGACGGTATCGTCGTGCTCACCGGCGGCTCTTCGCGCGTCTCCGATGCGATGGAACTGCTGGCCGGCGGCTACGGCAAGCGGCTCCTGATTTCCGGCGTGCATCCGACCAACGCCGCGAGCGATATTTCCCGGACGCTGCCCGACAATCATTCGCTGCTGCGCTGCTGCGTCGATCTCGACCGCTCCGCCGTCAATACCCGAAGCAATGCGGCGGAGACGCGGCGCTGGGCGCGCGAGCGCGGCTTCAAGTCGCTGATCGTGGTGACGTCGAATTACCATATGCCGCGCGCCATCGTCGAATTGTCGCATGCGATGCCCGATATTCAGCTGATCCCCTTCGCGGTGGTCGGCGAGAAATGGCGGGATGAGCCGTGGTGGACGAGTGGCGCGACGTTGCGGCTGCTGCTATCGGAGTACGTCAAATACGTCGCCGCGGAGGTGCGGGTGCGTCTGGCCGACGGCGGTCTCGACCTGACCCCCGAGCTCGCGGACCAGCCGTCCAGGTCCCTCGCCCCGCGCAGACCGGCGACAGCTCAAGCCAACTGATCAAGGTTCTCGATGGTTTCGATCTTCCTGCGTTCGCTGGTCTACAATGTGCTGTTCTACATGCTGCTGGTGTTCTGGCTGATCGTCGGAATCCCGACCTACCTGATGCCGCGCTGGGCCATCTTGAACATCGCCAGATACTGGGCGCGCAGCAGCATCTGGCTGTTGCGCGTGATCTGCAACACCAAGGTGGAATATCGCGGACTCGAGAAGATTCCGAAGGGGCCGCTGATCGTGACCTCGAAGCATCAGTCGATGTGGGAAACCTTCGCGCTGCTGCAGTTCTTCGATCAGCCGCTCTACATCCACAAGCGCGAACTGACCTGGATTCCGTTCTTCGGCTGGTACCTGATGAAGGCGGACATGATCGGGATCGACAGGGCTGCCGGCGGACGCGCGCTGCTCAACATGGCGCGTCGCGCCGGCGAGGCGGTGCGGCGCGGCCGCCAGCTGATCATCTTTCCGGAGGGCACCCGAACCGCGGTCGATGCGAAGCCGAACTACAAGACCGGCGTGGCCCAGGTCTATGTCGATTGCGGCGTGAGCTGCCTGCCGGTTGCGCTCAATTCGGGACTGTTCTGGCCGCGCCGGACCTTCATGCGCTATCCGGGTACGCTGGTGGTCGAGTTTCTCGATCCGCTGCCGCCGGGCCTGACGCGCCGCGAATTCATCGAGCGCGTCTCGACCGTGATCGAGGCCGCCACCAGCCGGCTGGTCGAGGCCGCGCGGGCGGAGCAGGCGCAATTGTTCGGCCGCGTGCCGAACGCGCCGGCGAGGGAGTAGCTTCTTTCTTCCCTTCTCCCCTTGTGGGAGAAGGTGCATAGGCGGCCTTCGGCCGCCGTCCATAAATAGAACGCCGATGCTCTGCATCGGCTATCGCGAAGCGAGGATCGGATGAGGGGTCTCTATCCGCGGAGACAAACCCCTCACCCGTCACGAACGCGCTTCGCGCGTCCGTGCCACCCTCTCCCACAAGGGGAGAGGGAAAGGGAGCGCGCCGCGTCTGATCTACCGATGCAGCGGCGCCTCGCCATGCAGCATCGCCGCCAGCTGATGCAGCTGCGCGTCGCGAAACCCCTGCGCCTCGATCGACTTCACGGTCGCCAGCACGTAGTCGCGATTGTTGCCGGAGCGGCCGTGACCCTGCTGCACGTAGTGCAGCTGCTCGGTCAGCGAGAGTCGTCCGGCATATTGCACATGGCCGCGGTCGACCACGTAAGCCAGCGCGCTGACCCGTTGCCGGGCATCGTCCTCGAGCCAGACCGAACGCATCACCTCGCGATAGACGTGGGTGGTCTGTTCGCGGCTGCGCAGATAGTCGATGGTGTCGCCGCGTTGTTTCGCCGCGACCCGGAACGCGACGCCGCGGCAGGCGCCGCCGCGGTCGAGCCCGAGCACCAGGCCGGGCTTTTCCGGCGTTCCGCGATGGTCGAAGGAATACACGCAGAGCGCGCGATGCTCGCCGATCAGCCGGGCCGGGACCTGCTCGATGAATTCGAAGCCCGGCCGCCACATCAGCGAGCCGTAGCCGAACACCCACAGGTCGCCTTTGGACAATTCCGCTTCGGAAACGATTTTGGCCTTCATCGCGCGCACGCCTAGCAGAGTTTTGCGTTTGATGAAAATGCGTTAACTTGATCGAGGCTGGCAGCACGCCTTACATGACCGCTTAATTGACAAAATCGTCCGCCAAAGGTCGCCGCATGCCCGATATGACCCCTGCGCCGCGCCGGCGCCCGCTTTGGCGCCTTTTCTTCATGCCTGTTCTGCTGCTCGTCGCCGCCGCGGCATGGAGCGCGTTCTGGTTCTTTGCCGCCTCGCAGGTCGAGGTCAAGGCCGACGCCTGGCGCGCCCAAGAGGCGAAATCGGGCCGGGTCTATGACTGCGCGAAGCGTTCCGTTGCCGGCTTCCCGTTCCGGCTCGAAATCAGCTGCAGCGGCGCCAGCGTGGCTCTCCGGTCGCAGACCGCGGAGCAGGCTGCGACCCAAGCAGCGCCGGTCATCGCCAAGCTCGGCGAAATCCTGGTGGTGGCGCAGATCTACGATCCGAAAAAGGTGATCGCGGAATTTACTGCGCCTGCGACCATTTCCGATCGCGGCGGGCCGGCTTCGATGGTGGTGAACTGGAGCAAGGCGCGCTCTAGCGTGGTGGGCCTGCCGGCGATCCCGCAACGTGCCTCGATCGTGTTCGACGACCCCGCGATCGACCGCGTCAACGCTTCGGTGCAGACGCCGCTGGCGCGCGCCAAGCTGGTCGAACTGCACGGCCGCCTCGCCGAGGGCTCGGCGCTGGATCACCCCGTGATCGAGACCGTGCTCAAGATCCAGGGCGGCAGCGTCCAGGAGGTTCATCCGCTCTTGGCGGCGCCGTTCGATGCCGACGTGCGCGCGATGCTGAGCGGGTTGAAGGATTTCTCGCCAAAACCCTGGCCTGAGCGGTTTCGCGAAATTCAGGCCGCCGGCGGGCGCGTCGAAATTGTGCAGTCGCGGATTGCGCAGGGCGATCTCGTCGCGGTCGCCGCCGGCACGCTCGGCCTCAGCGCCAATGGCCGTATCGACGGCGAATTGCAGATGACGGTCGCCGGAATCGAGAAGGTGATTCCGGCGCTCGGCATCGAAAAAATGCTGGAAGAGGGTGTACCGCAGGCGACGCTCGACCGTGTCGCGCCCGGGGTCAGGAGCCAGGACGTCAGCAATCTGCTCGGCGCGCTGGACCGGGCGATCCCCGGCCTCGGCAAGGTGGTCAAGCAAAACGCCAACGTCGGAGTCGCCGCCGGGATCAACGCGCTCGGCAAGGAGTCGGTGCTGGAAGGCAAGAAGGCGCGGGCGTTTCCGCTGCGCTTCGTCGACGGCGCGGTGTTCTTGGGACCGCTGAAGGTCGGGCAGATTCCGCCGCTGTATTAATGAAGGCGTCACGAGCGAGAGTTGTCATACGCGGGCTTGACCCGCGTATCCATCTCACTTCGTAAGAAGATGGATTGCCGGATCAAGTCCGGCAATGACAGTCAGGCTTTCTTCCCCAGATGCGCATGCGGCCGTCCGAAATCGGGCGCCGCCGAATCCTGGCCGATCTCGACGATGCCGCGGCGGATCGCGCGGGTGCGGGTGAAATGCTCGAACAGCGCCTCGCCGTCGTTGCGGCGGATCGCGCGGGTCAGCTTCGACAGATCCTCGTTGAAGGTGCCGAGCATTTCCAGCACCGCGTCCTTGTTGGCGAGAAACACGTCGCGCCACATCGTCGGGTCGGAGGCGGCGATGCGGGTGAAGTCGCGAAAGCCGCCGGCGGAGAACTTGATCACTTCCGACGAGGTGACCTGGGCGAGTTCGTCCGCGGTGCCGACGATGGTGTAGGCGATCAGATGCGGCAGATGGCTGGTGATCGCCAGCACCAGATCGTGATGGTCCGGCGTCATGATCTCGACCCTGGCGCCGAGCGCGGTCCAGAACGCGCGCAGCCGCTCGATCGCGCCGGGATCGACGCCTGCAGGCGGGGTCAGGATGCACCAGCGGTTGATGAACAGTTCGGCGAAACCGGAATCGGGGCCGGAGTGCTCGGTGCCGGCGACGGGATGCGCCGGCACGAAATGCACGCCTTCGGGCAGATACGGCGCCATGTCGCGCACGATCGCGCCCTTGACCGAGCCGACGTCGGAGACGATTGCGCCGGGCTTGAGATCGGCGGCGATTTCCTGCGCGACCGGTCCGCAGGCGCCGACCGGGATGCAGAGGATGACGAGATCGGCGTCTTTGACGGCTTCGACGTTGGTTTCGACCACGCGGTCGACGATACCGAGCTCGGCGACCCGCGCCCGGGTCCTGGCCGAGCGCGCGGTGGTGACGATTTCTCCCGCCAGCCCCTGTTCGCGCGCGGCGCGTGCGATCGAGCCGCCGATCAGTCCGAAGCCGATCAGCGCGATCTTGTTGAAGTGCGGCGCGGCGCTCACTTGCGCGCCACGAAGTCGCGCAAGCCCTCGACCACCAGCCGATTGGCTTCTTCGGTGCCGATGGTCAGGCGCAGCGCGTGCGGCAGCCCGTAATTGTTCAGGCCCCGCAGCACCAGTCCGCGCCTGGTGAGGAATGCGTCGGCTTCCGCCGCGGTCTGACCCTTCTCCGGCGGGAAGTGGATGAGGACGAAGTTCGCCACGCTCGGCGTCACCTTGAGGCCAAGTTTTGTCACTTCTTCGGTGAGCCAGGTGCGCCACTTCTCGGTATGTGTCTTCGACATCTGGATATGCGCGGTGTCCTCGATCGCCGCCACCGCCGCCCGCATCGCCGGGGTCGAGACGTTGAACGGACCGCGGATGCGATTGACCGCGTCGACGATATTGGCCGGCCCGAACATCCAGCCGATCCGCAAGGCGGCGAGGCCGTGGATCTTGGAGAAGGTGTGGGTCATCACCGTGTTCTCGGTGGTCGCCACCAGCTCGATGCCGATTTCGTAATCGTTGCGCGACACGTAGTCGGAATAGGCGGCGTCGAGCACCAGGAGCACATGCGGCGGCAATCCGGCGCGCAGCCGCTTGACCTCATCGAACGGCAGATAGGTCCCGGTCGGATTGTTCGGGTTGGCGAGCCACACCAGCTTGGTGCGCGGCGACACCCGCTGCAGGATCGCATCGACGTCGGCGGTGAAATTGGTTTCCGGCGCCACCACGTTGATGGCGCCGTTCGCCATGGTCGCGATCGGATACACCAGGAAGCCGTGGGTAGTGGAGATCGCCTCGTCGCCGCGGCTGAGATAGGTATGCGCCAGCAAATTGAGGATCTCGTCGGACCCGGCGCCGCAGATGATGCGGTCGGGATCGAGCCCGAAGGCGCGGCCGATCGCTTCGCGCAAGATCCGCGAGGTGCCCTCCGGATAGTCCTCCAGATGATCGGCGGCTTGCTTGTAGGCCTCGACAGCCTTCGGCGAAGGTCCGAGCGGCGTCTCATTGGCCGACAGCTTGAACACCTTGCGGCCCGGCTCCGCCACCGGGCTCTTGCCCGGTGTGTAGGGCGCAATTTCGAGGATGCCGGGATTCGGCACGGGTCGGGACATCTTCAACTCCGGAAGTCTGGGGGCGGCTCTCAGGACACGATTGAGGCTAAGCCTGATGCTTGGCGGCCCCGTTCGGGGGCACCGTATAGCGCGTTGCGTGGCTGCCGACGAGAGCCGATGAGCGCACCGAAGCTCCGGCCTCGATCATGGCTGCCTTGATCTTTTCGAGGCTGGTGGAGCCGGAAACCGACACCAGAAGCGCCGCGCCGTCGAAGGCTGTGTCCGGCACCGCGACGATCTCGGCCAGCGGCGACAGCGCACGCGCAATCTCGGCGTTCCAGCCGGACACCCTTACGCTCCACGTCTCGACCTCGGTCACCATGGCGCTGTCGGCGACGCGCGACACCACGAACACCGGCAGCGCGGCCGGATGGTCGGCGCGCTCGAGGAACGGCAGCCGCGCGATGATCTTCGGCGCGCCCTCGGCCTCGAGCGCGATCCACCATGGCGAGCGGCTCGACGTGGCCGGGACCAGCGCCAGATCGCCCTTCGACTTCGCCACCGCCTCGACGGCGGCCTGGGCGCTGAAATGCGAGACATAGGGCACGACGAATCCGAAATGAAACCGCGCCGAATCCCGCATCGCGGATTCGCCGACGGAAACATCCGCATGCACCGAAAACGGCGCTTGTACATAGGTGAACGTCGAGATGATGACGCGCCAGATGCTCTCGATGGTGTCGATCGGCAGAATGCCGCGGTGACGCTCGACCAGACGCCGCATCATCGCGGCCTCGCGCGCCGGACGGAACGCCGAACCGACCTCCTGGGTCTGCTTGACCTGGATCAGCCGGTCGATGATGTCGCCGCGCGCCATCAGCAGGCGGTGGACCTGCTCGTCGATGCTGTCGATCTCTTGGCGCAGCACCTCGAGCGAGGGCGGAGCGGGGGGCGTTTTGGACATTCGGGAAACCTGGCGAAGATAGAAATTCGGGTTCGACGTTGCTGCAACAACGACGCCCTCATCCTGAGGAGCGGCGTCTACGCCGCGTCTCGAAGGATGGGACCTTGTTCTCCCCCATGGTTCGAGACGGCGCAAGGGCGCCTCCTCACCATGAGGG
>JBAQER010000043.1:0-1650 GCA_049286845.1 Bradyrhizobium sp. | reverse complement strand
GGGTGATGCCGCTGACGCTGGCGCCGGTCATTTCCGCCAGATAGAGGCCAAGGCCGCCCCAGCCGGAGCCGATATCGAGCACGCGGTCGCCGGGCCGGATCAACAGTTTGGCGGCGAGATGGCGCTTCTTGGCGAGCTGGGCGTCGTCGAGCGTCGCATCCGGCGCTTCGAAATAGGCGCAACTGTATTGTCTGTCGGCATCGAGGAAGAGGGCGTAGAGCCGGCCATCGAGATCGTAATGGTGCGCGACGTTGTCTTTGGATCGGCTGCGCGGGTTGAATTGCCTGAGGTGCCTGACCAGATAACGCAGCCACCATTGCAGCTTGGCATTGCGCGGCAATATTTCCGGCTGATCCAACAGGATCGCCAGTGCGTCCGCAATCGAGCCATTCTCGACGACGAATGTGCCGTCCATGTAGATTTCGCCCAGCGCCAGCTCAGGGTTGAGAAGAATCCGGCGCTCGGCGTCGGCAGTCAGGAACCGGGCCGAGACCGGCTCGCCGGTGCCGTCGCCGCAGGTAAATCTCATCCCGCTCGCGGTCGTGAAGCTCATCGAGCCACGGCGAATGAACTGACTCAGGAAGTAACGCAACAAACGGTCCATCGAAACCACCAAACGGAGCGATCCCAACGAGGTTAACGTACCGGCCGTCACACGCGACGCCGCCGGGGCGAGAGTCTCCCGGAGCGTGACAACACAATAATAATAGCGATGTTCCGGGGGCGCTAGTGCATTGTGCACAAAGCGGATATTCGAAGATCCGGCGATCACGCAGATGCGTTGGATGTGCGCGCTTCCATTCGCGTCATAATCGGCTAAAAGGTGACCGCTGCCACGCCGGTCGGATTTTGGACGGGGCGCGCGAATTCCGCATCTGGAGAATGACGAGATGTTGAGCCGAGCGCTCAGTTTAGCGACGGTGATGTTTCTGATCGGTTGTCTCGCGGCGATCCCGGTGCGGGCGGAAAATCTCGATGCCGGCAAGAGCCCTTCCCAGATTTTCGCGGGCACCTGCAACGCCTGCCATAAGAGCCCGCGCGGTCTTCTGAAAACCGTGCAGGCCTCCTCGCTGCCGGGCTTCCTGCGCCAGCACTACACCACCTCCAGTGAGATGGCCGGGGTACTGGCGTCCTTCCTGGTGTCCAGTGGCGCCGCCGATCCCCGCTATCAGGCGAAGCAGGATCAAGCGAAGCAGGGTAAGGACGCCAAGCCTGGTGCCGAGCCGCAGCATGCCGCCAGGCCCGATGCGGACGGACCTGGGGCGCATCCGGGCCGCAATGCCAAGCGGCTGGCGCGCCCGGGGGAGGCGCCTGACCCGGCCAAGCCCGCGGCCGATGGCCAGCAGCAACCGGCGCAGGCCGCGCTCACAACCGGCCCCGACGGCCGCAAATCGGCTGCCAGGCAGAAGCTGGGCAAGAAGGGCAAGCCGGGCAGCGAAGAGCCGCCCAAGGGCGATGCGGCCAAGGAAGAGCCTGCCAAGGGCGAGGCGGCGAAGGAGGACGCGCCGAAGAGCGACACCGCCAAGGACGAGGCCGCCAAACCGTCCGCCGAGAGCAAGTCCGAGACCGCCAAGGTCGATGCGCCAAAGGAGACCGGCGGCGAGACCCCGGTGCTGCGGCCCGATCCGGTCCCCCCGGTTACACCGGCCC
>JBAQER010000042.1:0-2485 GCA_049286845.1 Bradyrhizobium sp. | reverse complement strand
CCCCCACCCGCCTCACTTCGTTCGGCTTCCCTCCCCCGCAAGCGGGGGAGGGAGAAGAAGCACCGCCGCCGCCGCCCTCACCCCTTGGTGACGTCACCCGCGTCCGCCTCGCTCGCTTCCAGCGAGGCCGGCTCCAGATGGTAGCGCCTGGTCAGCGGCATCTGTGCAATCGCAAAGGCCATCGTCAGCGGAATCACGCCGAACGCCTTGAACGCGACCCAGAAATCGGTGCTCTGGGTACGCCAGATGATTTCGTTCAAGGTCGCCATCGCAAAAAAGAACAGCGCCCAGCGCATGGTCAGGATGCGCCAGCCCTGCGGCGTGAGGTTGAACATCTGGTCGAACATGATGGCGATGAAGGAGCGGCCGAACAACAGCCCGCCGCCGAGGATAGCCGCGAACAGGCCGTAGATGATGGTCGGCTTGACCTTGATGAAGGTCTCGTCGTGCAGCACCAGGGTGAGCGTGCCGAACACGATGACGATTACGCCGGTGACCAGCGCCATCATGGGCACATGCTTCGTTACCACGTAAGACGCGATCATCGCCGCGACGATCGCCACCATGAACGCGCCGGTGGCGACGAACAGGTTGAACTTGGCGTTGGCGACAAAGAAGACGACCAGTGGACCGAGTTCGGTCGCGAGCTTGAACAGCGGATGCGGCGTGGTCTTGTCCATTATTGATCCATCAATCCAACTTGCCGCCATCCTTCGAGACGGCGCTTCGCGCCTCCTCAGGATGAGGACTTTACCTGTTGCTCCGACCTCATCCTGAGGAGCGGCGCCTTCGCCGCGTCTCGAAGGATGAGGCTACTCAATCCCTGCGATCGCCTGCGCAAAATCCCGCGCGGTGAACGGCGCGAGGTCGTCAATGCCCTCGCCGACGCCGATGAAGTGCACCGGCAGTTTGTGCTTCTCGGCCAGCGCCACCAGGATGCCGCCGCGCGCGGTGCCGTCGAGCTTGGTCATGACCAGGCCGGTGACGCCTGCGGTACGATGAAACGCTTCCACTTGCGACAGCGCATTTTGTCCCACCGTGGCGTCCAGCACCAGCAGCACCGCATGCGGCGCCGAGGCGTCGACCTTCTTGATGACGCGAACGACCTTTTCGAGCTCGTTCATCAGTTCGGCCTTGTTCTGCAGCCGGCCGGCGGTATCGACCAGCAGCACGTCGAACTCTTGCTCGCGCGCCGCGGTCAGCGCGTTGAAGGCAAGGCTCGCGGAATCCGAACCCTGCGCGCCGGCAATGACCGGCGATCCGGTGCGCTCGCCCCATATCTTCAACTGCTCGATGGCCGCGGCGCGAAAGGTATCGCCGGCCGCCAGCATCACCTTGCGGCCCTCGGCGCTCAATTTGGCGGCAAGCTTGCCGATCGTGGTGGTCTTGCCCGAACCGTTGACGCCGACCACCAGAATGACGAACGGCTTTTGCGTCTCGTCGATCACGAGCGGCTTCGCCACCGGCAAGAGAACTTTCTCCACCTCGGTCGCGACCACGGTCTTCACATCGTCAGCCGAAATCGTCTTGTCGTAGCGACCGTGGCCGACCGCCGCCGAAATGCGCGCCGCGACCTCGGTGCCGAGATCGGCGCGCAGCAGCACGTCCTCGATATCCTCGAGCATCGCGCGGTCGAGCTTGCGTTTGGTGACGAGATCGGCCACCGCCGAGCCCAGCGAGCCCGAGGTGCGCTTCAGGCCGCTGGACAGCCGCCGCCACCAGCTCAGTTTTGTCTTTTCGGGAGTGGTATCGTTCATGCTGGGGGTGTGTTAGCGGTTTCGCGCCATGAGCGAAAGTCTCGACCGATCGATGGTTGTTCCCGAATTATCGGCGGACGAAATCCAGGCCCGCGTGCTCCACCGCGACGGGCTGATGCTGGTGATCGACAAGCCGGCGGGGCTGCCGGTGCATCGCGGCCCCAAGGGCGGCGCCAATCTGGAATCCTCCTTTGACGCGCTGCGCTTCGGCCTGCCGCGGCCGCCGGTGCTGGCTCACCGGCTCGACCGCGACACCTCAGGCTGCCTCGTGCTGGGACGCCACCGCAAGGCCACGGCCTCGCTCGGTCTGTTGTTCAAACATGGCAAAATTTCAAAGACCTATTGGGCGGTGGTCGAGGGCGGTCCCACCGGGGATGAAGGCACCATCGACATGCCGCTCGGCCGCCTCAACGCCGAACGCGGCTGGTGGCAGAAACCAGATCCGGAAGGGCAGAAAGCGGTCACCAACTGGAAGGTACTGGGGCGCGGCAATGGCCTCACCTGGCTCGCGCTCGAACCGGTCACCGGCCGCACCCATCAATTACGCGTGCACTGCGCCGCCATGGGCTGGCCGATCGTCGGCGACAATATCTACGGCAACGGCCCCCGTTTCGGTGAACCGACCCTGCACCTGCATTCCCGCGAAATCGTGATTCCGATTTCGAAGAACAAGGAACCCGTGCGCGTGGTGGCGCCTGCGCCGGCGCATCTGCAGGAGAGGCTCAGGG
>JBAQER010000041.1:0-4212 GCA_049286845.1 Bradyrhizobium sp. | reverse complement strand
CTGATGGTGTTCATGCATGTGGCGGTGCCGCTGTTCCTGCTCTTCATCATGTGGATTCATATCATCCGGATCTCCCGGCCGAAGATGAACCCGCCGCGTACGCTGGCGCTGTTGTCGCTGGCGGCATTGCTCGCGGTGTCGATCTGGAAGCCCGCGCTGTCGCAGGGCCACGCCGATCTGGCCAAGGTGCCCGCCGAGGTCGGTATCGACTGGCTCTATCTGCCGCTCTATCCCCTGACAAATATCTGGGGCAACGGCGCGGTCTGGGCCTTTCTGGGCGCGTTCTCGCTGATGATCGCGTTGATGCCCTGGCTGCCGCCGATGCGGCGCGCGAAGCCGGCACAGATCGATCTGGCGCACTGCAACGGCTGCGCGCGCTGCGCCGAGGATTGCCCCTACGAGGCCATCCGGATGGTCCCTCGCACCGATGGCTTGCCGTTCCCAACCGAGGCGGCGGTCAATCCATCGCTCTGCGTGTCCTGCGGCATCTGCGTCGGCGCTTGCCCGTCCTCGACGCCGTTCCGCCGCTCCGAGGAGCTCAAGACCGGGATCGATCTGCCCGACTACTCGCTGAAGGAATTGCGTGAGCGGGTCATCGCCGCCGCCGGCACATTGACGAAGCCGGGGCGGGTGCTGGTGTTCGCCTGCGAACACGGCGCCGGCGGCGGTCGCCTCGATGGAACGGTCGTGATGCCCTGCGTCGCGATGATGCCGCCATCGCTGATCGACTTCGTCCTCAGCCGCGATCTCGCTGACGGCGTGGTGGTCGCGGGCTGCGCGGAAAGCGCCTGCTACAACCGCCTCGGTATCCAATGGACGGAGCAGCGCTTCGCCGGGCAGCGCGATCCCTATTTGCGCGCGCGGGTTCCGCGCGACCGGATTGCCACGATCTGGGCCTCCGCGCTCGAGGTGACCAAAGCCGAATCCGCCATTGCATCATTCGCTGCCACCATTGCCGGCCTGCCGCCGCTGCGTCTGCGCTCGCCGCTGGGGACCAGCGTCGCGTCGCGGCGCGGCAAGAATCGTGAGCCCGCCGAAGTGAAGGGAGATTCGTGATGAGGGTGCTGCGGCTCGCAGGCCAGTTCGTGGTCATTGCCGCGCTATTCGCCGGTGTGGCGTGGCTGTCCGACCGGCCGCTTTATCGGCAAATCCCGGAAAATTCCGGCATCATGATGCTGACCTTCGTGCACGGCGCGGACCGCAAGGGGGAGTGCCGCAGGCTGACCCCGGAAGAGATCGCCAAGCTGGCGCCGAACATGCGCCGGGTGCAGGATTGCCCGCGGGTACGCCGGTCCCTCTATGTCGAGCTCGATATCGATGGCCGCAGGATATATGCTGCGGACCTGCCGCCGACCGGGATTGCGGGCGATGGCCCGTCGCGGGTCTATCAGCGTTTCGTGATGCCGGCCGGGAAATACGATGTCGCGGTGCGCATGCGGGACACCGCGCGCGCCGATGGCTTCGATCACGAGCGCCGCGGCACCGTGGACTTCGCGCCGAGCCAGATGTTCGTCATCGACTACCGGCCGGAGAGCGGCGAGTTCATCTTTCGCTGAGGGGTACGTCATGGGCCTTTTGCATTGGGAGAGCCGCTACAGCGTCGGAATCGCCGCTGTCGATCACGAGCACAGAGAACTCATCGACCTCGTCAACCGCCTTTACGAAGAGGCCACCTCGCGGGGATCGAAGGATGCGGTGCTCGATTTCTTCGGCGACCTGTTCAAGGCGATCTCGGCGCATTTTGCGCTCGAGGAGCGCTTCATGCGCGAACGCAGCTACGACCAGCTGGTTCAGCACAAGAACGACCACGAGCGCCTGCTGGACGAGATCCGCGACATCATGGAGGATTTCGAGGCCAGCGACCGCTTCGACGAACGTTTGCTCGCGCAGCGGCTCGATGCGTGGTTTTCCCGACACTTCGAGACTCATGACGCAAGGCTGCACAACGCGCTCGGCACCCATCCCGGGTGAAAATCGGATCTTTACGAATTCCGGTCAAGTCAAGCCGGGTACAGGACATCCAGCAGAAGGAAACGGCGATTATGAAGAGAATGATTACGGTGGTTGCGATCTCGATGGTATCGGCGAGCGGCGCGTTCGCACAGGACGTGGCGGCCGGCGCAACCTCGTACAAGAAGTGCGCCGCCTGTCACGATGTGGGACCGACGGCGAAGAACAAGGTCGGTCCGGTGCTGAACGGCCTCGATGGCCGCAAATCCGGAACAATCGCCGCCTACAATTATTCCGATGCCAACAAGGGTTCCGGCATCACCTGGAGCGAGGAAGTCTTCCTCGAATACATCAAGGATCCCAAGGGCAAGATCCCGGGCACCAAGATGGTGTTCGCCGGCATCAAGAACGAGGGCGAGGCGAAGAGCCTCTGGGCCTTCCTCAAGCAGTACGACGCGGAAGGCAAGACCAAGTAACCGAAGCGCTTTCGAGATAGCACTGCGGCGGATGGATTTCAGCCGACGGTCCCATCGACCGGCGGCGAAATCCATCGCCGTTCGCGTCCGTCGTGGCCGATCGCCCATATCGCCGTTCCCGTAAAGCGCGGCAGCAGGGCCTCGATTTCGTCTGGCGAAGCGGCGTAAAGCGCCGTTGACAGCGCATCGGCGACGGCGGCGGAGCGATGATGGACCGTGATTGTCCTCCAATGTGCGGCGCTGCGGCCGTTGCGCGGGTCGAACAGGTGATGCGCAGCGCCGGACGCGCCGAGCACGCAGCCTGAACCTTCCGAGGTCGCCAGCGCGCCGCCGCTCAGTGGGAACGGCGCGGCATTGGCGCGGGCGACCAGCCATGGCGCACCGTCCTGGCGCGGCCCGAGCGTGCGCTGCTCGCCGAGATCGACGAAGATATGTCGCAAGCCACGTGAATACAGCAGGTCAGCGACCCGGTCGGTGACGTAACCCTGGCCGAGGCCGTTGAGCGTGAGGCGCTGATCCGCGCCGGTTCGGATGCTGTCAGGCTCGACCGCAATCCGGCGCCAGTCGACCGCTGCCCGCGCCTTGGCGATCAGCTCATCGGGCGGCAGGCCCGCGCCGGGCGATGCGGCGAACCAGTCCACATGCGCTTCCCAGAGTGCCTGGACGCTCGGATCGAACAGCCCGCCGCTGCGGCCGGCGATATCGAGCGCCAGCGCCAGCGCGCGGCGCATGTCGCCGCTCGGCGAACGCAGCAGCTTGTCACGGTTCAGGCGTCGCAGTTCCGAGTCTTCGCGGAACAGGCTCAGCGCATCTTCGAGACGATCGATTTCCGCGGCCGCGGCGGCAATGGCGCTGCGGGCGGTTGCGGGTTCTACCCCGTTGAACAGGATGGTGGCGTCCGCGCCCATCGCAACACCGCGCCAGGCGTAGTCGGCCTCTCGCGGCCGGGCAGGGCCGCCGGCCACGGCGCTGGCTGCAGCGGCCGCGAAAATCGTGATGACGCGGCGTCGCGTCGGAGCGTCAGGTCGCATCGCCGGCTCCTTTCGGTCGTGCGCCGGCGCTGCCCGGAACGGGCGTGGCTGCAAACGGCTGGCGCCGCGCCGCGCGCTTCTTCAGATGCAGGCAGACGTCGTGGTCAAAGTAGTTGGCCTGGCATTTCAGGCAGTAGATGCATTCGTTGGGATTGATCTGGCCGAGCGGATGAATCGCCTGAACGGTGCAACGCCGTGCGCAGACATGGCATTCGGAGCCGCATTCGCGGTAGCGCTTGAGCCATTCGAACATCCGCATGCGTGCCGGGATCGCCAGCGCCGCGCCGAGCGGACAGAGGTAGCGGCAGTAAAACCGCTCGATGAACAGCCCGGCGACGAGCAGGCTCGCCGCATAGAGCACGAACGGCCACTCGCGCAGAAATTTCATCGTGATTGCGGTCTTGAACGGTTCGACCTCGGCGAACTGGAAGGCGGTGATGATCGAGCGCAGCGAGATCGCCAGGATGCCGACGAAGGCGACATATTTGATCATCCAGAGCCGCTCGTGCAGCCCGAACGGAATTTCGATCTGCTTGATGCCGAGTCGTCGCGCCAGCTGGTTGGTCAGTTCCTGCAGGGTCCCGAACGGACACAGCCAGCCGCAGAATACGCCGCGTCCCCAGAACAGCATGCTGATCGCGACGAAGCTCCAGAGCAGGAACACCATGGGGTCGAGCAGGAACAGCTCCCAGCGGAAACCCGACAGCAGGGCATGAATGAAGGTCAGGACATGGACCACCGACAATTGCGCGTTG
>JBAQER010000040.1:0-15903 GCA_049286845.1 Bradyrhizobium sp. | reverse complement strand
GCTTGTAGGCATGCGCTTCCGCGATCTCAAAAGACTGATCGTATCGCCCCCAGACCACCAGTGTCGGCGGTTTCGTCTGGCCGAGCCAGGCCTGCCACGCTGGATAGCTGGCGACATTGGTCCGGTAGTCGAAGAACAGATCGATCTGGATGTCGCTCTCACCGGGCCTGTTCAGAAAGGCGAATTCGTCAGACCACAGGTCCGGATCGTAATTGGCCACGTTGGGGCTGGAGCCGAGATGCCTACGCTGCGCTCCCGCCAGCGATGTCAGGCCCTGTTTGAAGCCTGCCTCGTTCGCCGCGCGGTCTGCCCAGAATTCCCGCATCTTGTTCCAGCGCGGACCGAGGCCGTCGTCATGGGCGACGGCGTTCTGGATGACGATGCCCTGCACGCGCTCGGGATGCGCGATCGCGAGCCGGAATCCGACGGGGCCACCATAATCCTGCATATAGAGTACGTAGCGGCTGGCTCCGACCGTTTCGGTAAAGTGCTGCATCACTTCCGCGACATGATCAAAAGTATAGGCGAACGCCTTGGGATCCGGGGCATCGCTATGGCCGAAGCCCGGATAGTCGGGAGCCAGCAGGTGGAACTTGCCGGAAAGCCGCGCCAGCAGCGGATCGAACATCCGAGAGGACGAGGGAAAGCCGTGCAGCAGCAGGAGCGTCGGTTTGTCCGGCGCCCCGGCCTCGCGGTAGAAGATGTCCAGGCCGTCGACCTTGACGGAGCGATAGAAGACCGGCGGCGGTCCTTTTGGGGAAGGGGCGGTTGGCGTGGCCGCTTGCGCCAATCCGGAAAGCAGCAGTCCAAGACACGCTGCGGCGGAAACGCTTGAAAACAAACGGGGCATAAATTCTCCGGGTTTGGGCGTGTCGATGGCTGGATGGTCAAGGCTCGCGTTCATCAGGACGGCCTGTATGAATGTTTCGGCCGACGATGGCGTCATGCGAATGAAGGATGGGCGGTACGCTGATTGTCTCGCATCGAACACACACACGGCAATGTGATGCAACGCTGCTGGAATAGCCGGACGTCGGCAAAGCGGTAACGAAAACGCAAACCTGATCGCATCTCCGCATCACAAGTTGATGATGATGCTTTCCTCCAATCGCACGACGCGCCGCCGGCACATCCACCGCAATTTCAGAGTTCGCGAGGTGCACATCTGCACGCGCAACTGAATTGTGAGGATCAATATTATGGCCAATTTCATCGGAACCGGTGCCGACGAAATCATCATTCCGTCCTTCGTTTCATCGACGGTCGCGGCAAGCGGCGGGGTTCGTCCGTCGAACGCCGCGGACTCTATCGACGGCGGCGCCGGCAACGACATCATCGACGGTGGCAGCGGCAATGACGTGTTGCTCGGAGGCGACGGCAACGACCTGCTGATCGGGGGAAACGGAAACGACGCAGTTACAGGCGGCCGCGGCGACGACTTGGCGCTGCTCGGTAACGGCAACGATCTGTTCGTCTGGAATCCGGGCGACGGCAGCGACGTGGTCGAGGGTGGAGCGGGCACCGACACGTTGCAGTTCAACGGCTCCAATGTCTGCGAACATATCGATATCTCGGCCAGTGGCGGCCGCGCGACGCTTTTCCGCGACGTCGGGACCGTTACGATGGATCTCAACAGCGTCGAGCGCATCCAGATTGCGGCTTCGGGCGGCGCCGACACCATTACCGTCAATGACCTTACCGGCTCCGGCGTCAGGCAGGTCGCTGTCGACCTGGCAGCCGCGGGCACCGGCAATGGCCAGGCGGATACCGTGGTCGTCAACGGGACTTCGGGCGACAATCGCATCAATATCGCCAGCAGCGGCGCATCCGTCACCGTCAGCGGGCTGTCCGCGCAGGTGATCATCGATCATGCGGAGGGCGCCGATGATTTGCTCGTGGTCAATGGTCTCGATGGCAACGACACCATCAACGCTTCGGCGCTCGTTGCCGGTCAGATCAGGCTCACGATCAATGGCGGCGCTGGTAACGATACGATCCACGCCAGTGATGGCGGAGATATCCTGCTCGGTGGCGACGGCAACGATATTCTGATCGGCGGTACCGGCGGCGACCACTTTTCGGGCAATGATGGCGATGATGTTATCATCGGCGGTGGTGGCAACGATGTGGCCGATGGCGGTGCCGGCAATGACCTCATCCGGACCGGCTCCGGCAGCGATTTCCTCCAGGGGGGCTCCGGCGACGATACGATCGAGGCCGGCGGCGGCAGCGACTTCATCGAGGGCGGCGATGGCAATGACATCATCGCCGGTGGAGCGGGCAACGACGTGGCGTTCCTCGGCGCCGGCGACGACCGGTATGCCTGGAATTCCGGCGATGGCAACGACGTCGTCGAGGGCCAGACTGGTATCGACACGCTCACCTTCAACGGCTCGAGCGCCAACGAGGTCATTACGGTCGCGGCCGATGGCCAGCGCGTGCTGCTGACGCACGATGTCGACAATGTCACGATGGACATCAACGGCGTCGAGAACATCGCGATCAGCGCGGGCAGCGGTGATGACGTCATCGTCGCCGGTAACGGTCTGGCGGAGCTGCTCACCAGCCTGACGATTGATGGAGGTGCAGGCAACGACACGATCACAGGCGGCGACGGCAGCGACAGGCTGATCGGCGGCGACGGCGACGATATCGTTACGGGCGGCCGCGGCAATGATGTTGCGCTGCTCGGTAGCGGTAATGACCTGTTCGTTTGGAATCCGGGCGACGGCAGCGATATCGTCGAGGGCCATGCCGGCTCCGATACGCTGGTGTTCAATGGCTCCAATGCCGGCGAGCATGTCGATATATCGGCCAGTGGGGAGCGTGCAAGGCTGTCCCGCGACGTGGGCACGGTCACCATGGACCTCAACGGGGTCGAGCGGATTCAGCTTGCAGCCCTGGGCGGTGCCGACACGATCACAGTCAATGATCTCTCCGGTACAGGCGTCAGGCAGGTCGCCATCGACCTCGCGGCGACCGGTGGCGCCGGCGATGCGCAGGCGGACGATGTGATCGTCAATGGTACGGCAGGCAATAACCGCATCAGCATCGCGGCGACCGGCAGCATGGTCACCGTCAGCGGGCTGCAGGCGCAGGTGATCATCGATCATGCCGAAGGCGCCAGCGATTCGCTCTTCATCGATGGTCTCGATGGCAATGACAGCATCGACGCTTCCGCGCTTGCCGGCCAGATCAACCTCACGATCGACGGCGGCGCGGGCAACGACACCATCATCGGCAGCGCCGGTGACGACCTGTTGAGCGGCGGCGACGGCAATGACGTCGTCACCGGCGGAATGGGGGCCGACGTCGCGCTGCTCGGCGCCGGCGACGACCGCTTTGTCTGGAATTCCGGCGATGGCAGCGACATTGTCGAAGGCCAGGCGGGCACCGATACGCTGGTTTTCAACGGCTCGAGTGCCGGCGAGAATATCGACGTCTCGGCCAATGGCGGCCGGGCGAGACTGTTCCGCGACGTCGGCAATGTCACGATGGATATCAACGGCATCGAGCGTGTCCAGATCGCAGCCTCCGGCGGTCCCGACAACATCGTGACCAATGACCTCACCGGCACCGGCATCACGCAGGTTGCGATCGATCTGGCCGCGACCGGTACATCCTATGGCGACGGCCAGTCCGATCAGGTGATCGTCAACGGAACCGCCGGAAGTGATTTCATCACCGTCGATCGCAGCGGTGGCGCCATCAGGGTGAGCGGGCTTGCCGAGACCGTGACCATCGCGCACGCCGAGGGCGTGCTCGACCGGCTGACGGTGTCGGGCGGTGCAGGCGATGACGTGATTGACGCCAGCAGCCTGCCGGCAAATCAGATCGGCCTCGCTCTCAATGGCGGCACCGGTAACGACGTCATCCTGGGAAGCCGCGGCAATGACAGCGTCAATGGTGGCATCGGCAACGATGTGGCGGCGCTGGGCGACGGCAACGATCTGTTCACCTGGAATCCGGGTGACGGCAGTGACGTCGTCGATGGCCAGCGCGGCGTCGATACGCTGGTGTTCAACGGCTCGAATATCGGCGAAAACATCGGCATTTCTGCAAACGGTGGGCAAGCGACGCTTACCCGGGACGTTGGCGCCGTCACCATGCACCTCACGAGCGTCGAGCGCATCGAGCTCTCGACTTTGGGCGGGGCGGATCACATCGCGGTCAATGACCTCTCCGGTACCGGCGTGAGGCAGGTGGCAATCGATCTTGCGGCGTCCTTTACCGAGGCCGGTGACGGCCAGGAGGACACCGTCACGATCAATGGCACGGCAGGCAACGATCACGTCAATCTGACAGCTTCCGGCTCCTTGGTCACCGTCAGCGGGTTGCCTGCGCAGGTGACCGTCGACCACGGCGAGGCGGGAGACCTTCTGATGGTCAACGGCGGCGCGGGCAACGACACCATCGATGCCTCTGCGGTGCCCTCCGGGGCGATGGCGCTGGCGCTCAGCGGCGGTGACGGCAACGATACGATCACGGGCGGCACCGGCAACGATGCCTTGGTTGGCGGCGACGGCAATGACACGTTCGTGTTCAATTTCGGTAGCGGCGGGCAGGATATGATCGAGGATTTTCAGGCTCACGGCTCCAGCACGTCGGGTGACGTGATCAGGCTCGCGGGCTTTTCGGATCATACGTTCGATCAAGCCCTCGCGGATGGTCATATCGCGCAGTCAGGGGCGGATGTCGTCATTTCGGATGGAACCAGTATCATCGCGACGTTGCAGGACGTCTCGCTTGCCGCCCTTCATGCCAACGACTTCATGTTTTCGTGAGTCGTGGCCCGAAGAGGCTTCGCTGCCGCCTCAACAGCGGCAGCGTTTTCCTGGGTGCTGAGATTGATTGGGCTTCACCAGTAGGCCGCCCTGCGGGATTGCGAGGCCATTACCTGATTTGCGTCAGCCGAGCGGACGCCAGTATCAATTTTATACAATACGACGCCATGTGCCAGGGCGATGCCGGCGATGGCGCATATCAGTAGGATTCGCTTCAACACGATTCGCTCCTCTGGAATAGCGGAGCCACCGATAGGTTTCGATCGGCTCGTCGTCCCCCCCCCATTCGGACGAAGTCCGATTACAATATTTTGATCCGCGAGCGAGGTTGACACGGCGGCAGGCAGCCGCCGTGTCAAGCAAGTATCTGGAAGGAGAGGGGTCAGTTCGCCAGCGGCGTGGAGAAGCCTGCAACGAGCTTGACCAGATCGGCCTGGCGGCCGACGCCGGTCTTTTCGAACAACCGGCTGAGGTGGGTCTTGACGGTGGTGGCCGCAACGCCGAGAGACGCGGCCACCTCGGGAACGCCGCCGATGTCGACGATGGCAAGCAGAACGCGCAGCTCGGTAGGCGTCAGCTTGTACATCTCGCCGATGACCTCGGCAGGCGAGGACTCGAGAGCAGCCTTTCGGACGAACAATGCGGCGACCGCATTGTAGGCAAGGCCGACGCCGCGCCGTGCACCGGAGGTCAGCGGCAACACATGGGCGATGTAGCGTTCGCCATTATGCGCGGTCAACGGCAGCGCTATCCCCTTGACGCCGGGAAAGGCGTCACCCGCGCTCGCGGCGGCGAGGATATCGCGCAAGGCTGCGTTGGTCGCCGCGTCGCCGGCGACAAGCCGTCCGCAGGCGTTCTTGCGGAGGAAATCGGCGGCCTCAAGAAGGGCGTCGCCGGCGGAGTTGGCATGGACAATGCGGCCGCTGGCGTCGACCAGGATCATGCCGGCACTCAGCCCATCGAAGATATCCGTAAAGCAAGTCGCTTCGGCATCCTTGTGATGGATGGTCTTGCCGATCAGCAGCGCACGACGCACGTGGGGAATGACGAGCGCCATGCGACGGCGCATTTGGTCATCGACCAAGCCGCTCGTCTCCTGCCGCGCAACGCTGAGGAACGTGCAGCTCGTCGCCGACCTCTCGATCACCGCGCTCGCAATGTCGCCCCAGCCATACGGCCGCGCCCACTCGCGATAGAAGTTGCCGCGGCGAAATTCGTCATAGGGTACGAGATCTACAGCGCTCACGATCTGATCGACGCCGACGGATTCCGGATCCGCCGTCGAATCGAGCTTGGGATAGCTCTCCGAATAGGCCTGCAGGGGCTCGGGGTCATTCCCGATGTAACAGTAGAGGTTCTCGGAATCGTTCAGGGCATGCTTCGAGAGGAGGCTGCCCGAGTGACCTCCGGTAAAGCCGGCAATCCTGTCGAGGACATCGGTTCGTAGGTCGGGGTTCAATACGGCGTCATAAATATCGCCGATCAGTGCTGAAAGCTGCTTTCTATCATCCATTATTACTGGTCCCGGAGAAAATGACGTGGAAGGAAATGACGGTCGCGTCCCGCCGCTGAGACATTACGATTCAGTGGCATTTCCGTGGCAGGTCAAGCCGGGCACGTCATTGCGTGGCGCGAAACGGCTAGGCGACGCTTCAAATTAACGTGTCGGTGTGGGAGCGGGATTTACCATGCTTGCGATGACGGCCTCCTCCTCCGATCGGAGGATATTGGGGTCCGTTCAAGAAATTATCATCGCCTGTCGTCTGACCGAATGACGACGGTAAGTCACCCGAATTCTATGTTCGCGATTCACGCAACCTAGTGAGCGAGGCGGGCCGATGCGCGCATACAGCAATGAAGCAACGAGGCCATTCGAGCCGATTGTCGTTGTAACGCGAACGAACTGGCGGAAGCGGCGAATCCGTTTCCGGCTACGCAGTCTCGGACGTGTCGCCGGATCGTGCATGAGTGGGATATGGGCCGGCCTGATCGGGGCGCTTCGCGACTCGCGAAGCCGGTCGGCGGCGCGCTTAATGGCACAGTACCGGCATCTCATCCAGGACGATGGTTGTGACGATTGCGCAGGGCCTGGGACGCGGTCATCCGATTCCGCAGAGCGATAACGCGATGCCGTGGCGACCCTGTTTCGTGCTGGCGGCCTTGATGATCGTCTTCGCATTCGCGCATATACTGGCGCTGCAAAGACTAAATGCAATGCAGAATGAGAACCCGACTGCGGTCGACACGCTGGCTGACTAGATCCCGCCGGGTGCACGCCGCTCGCTGCGCCGGGAATCTTGCCTAGAGGGGCAATCCGACGCTGTGCAGCGCATCGAAAACCTGGTCGCAATAGGATTGCGGCAGCGGTGGCAGACCTTGTTGCACGTCAGTGATGGTCAGCTCCGGGTAGTCCTCCCGCAGCGCAGTTACGCTGCGGCGGGCTTCGGATTCATCCCCTATCAGCACATAAGCGGGGCACATGGTGCGGTGGATCCAGGTCGCCGACGGATGCTCGGTTAGCGCGCGTTGCTGCCAATGCGCGGCTTCCGAATAGCGCCCGGACTCGAAATGGGCGCAGCCGATGCCAACCATGCTGTTGAAGGCGAGACTGTCATGGGGCGCGAGGTCGAGCGCTATCTTGAACCGCTCGATCCCCGAGTCCGCGTCGCCGTTGTAAACGTCGATCCAGCCGCTGCGGCTCCAGGCCCAGGCGGAACCGCCGTCGATCGAGAGCGCCTTGCGGATGATCAGATTCGCAGCATCGAGGTCGTGCAGGAAGGTGAGGGCGTTGCCCAGCACGGCAAGCACCGTAGCGTCCCCGCCAAGGCTTTGCGCCTTCCGTGCTAGTTCAGCGCTTCGCGCGCGGTCTTCGGTCGGAGTCGAGGCGAAGTGATAGACCACGCGCTGCCCATATGCCCATGCCGCGAGTGCGGTCGCCAGTGCATGGCGGGGGTCGCGGTTCATCGCCCGTTCGAGCAAGTCCAGCGCGTACGAGTTGCCTTCGGCATTGAGCGAAAGAACGAAGGGCATCGCCCGCAGCGCCAGGTCGTGCGCACTCAGATCGGCGTCCGCCTTGCGGCCGGCGCGATCGATTTCCGCCAGGCGCAGGCATGGTTGCATCGCCGCCACGATTTTGGTGGCGAGATGCTCGTCGGGGGTGGTGTTATCTCCAAGCGGGCCATCGGACCGATGGGCGGTCAGATGACGGCCGGTTTCAGCATCGATCAGCCGGAGGGTCAGGCGTGTTTGTCGATCCGATCCGCTGATCGTGCCCACGAGATGGTAGCGGGCCGCGCCGGGTTGCCGGGTAACGATGGCGCCGGCCCGGTTCAGCGCGGTGGTGAGTTCATCGGCGATACTGCGCGCGATGCCGCCGTGTTCCGGGGCGGCGTCGATCGGGCCGAGCGCGACCGTGGGCCGGTCGCGGCTGGAGACGAAAAAGGCAGGCATCGCCGAGAGCGCGTCGTTGAAGACGCCCTGCCGCTTCAAGGTCTGCGACGGCGTTTCGCCGAACTGGCGGCGATAGTCGACGGAAAACCGCCCGAAATGCGGGAAGCCGCAACGCAGGGCGACATCCATCACCTTGGCATCAGGCAGCCCTTGCAGCAGTTCGCGGCGCGCGCTCTCGAATCGGACGTCACGGAGGGCGGCGCGGGGCGACTTGCCGAGAAACAGACGGAATTGTCGCTGCAGCGTACGGCTGGACAAGCCTGCCGCTCCGGCCAGTTCGGTCACGCTCCAGTCGCGCCCGGGATTTCCGCGCATGGCATCGAGCGCGCGGCGGACGCCGCGCGGCAGCGGCGCCGTGTTCGAAGTTCCGTGGGCGCATGCATTCATGGAGACACTCCGGCGATATGACTGTGAACACCGATGGCGGTGAAAAATTTCATAATCGGGATAGCCCTGTCGCGAACTGGATAGAGACGGGATGCCTCTTAGACTAGGTCTGCGGAACCGGGATTAGGTTCAGATCAGGAGCAATTTTAGCGACAAGGGTCTGATCGCGATCTGCGGAACATTGAGCATTGGGCGGCGCCGATTGCGGCGAGAGCACCAACATCGCCATCCAATTTGAACGGAGGAACAATTATGATTGCATCCACGGCAGTGCAGAACACCCAGCCCAGCCCAGTCGATCTGGGGGCTCTCAAGACACGCCAGCAAGGCGCCTGGTCTTCCGGCGATTATGCAGTGGTCGGAACCACGCTTCAGATCGTCGGCGAGGAACTGTGCGAAGCCCT
The DNA here is from genome assembly GCA_049286845.1 of Bradyrhizobium sp. Lineage (GTDB taxonomy): Bacteria > Pseudomonadota > Alphaproteobacteria > Rhizobiales > Xanthobacteraceae > Bradyrhizobium. Next base: position 6,878 of record JBAQER010000040.1, on the reverse strand, counting down.
TGATCTTCGCGCCGGGCAGAAGGTTCTCGATGTCGCCGCCGGTAACGGCAACGTCACGCTCGCCGCGGCCCGCCGCTGGTGCGACGTGGTCTCGACGGACTATGTGCCGAGCCTGCTCGAACGCGGCCGGCTCCGCGCCGCGGCCGACGGTTTGTCGATCGAGTTCAAGGAGGCCGACGCGGAGGCGCTGCCTTTTGCCGATGGCAGCTTCGATGCGGTGGTCTCGACCTTCGGCGTCATGTTCACGCCGGACCAGGACAAGGCGGCGGCGGAATTGCTCAGGGTATGCAGGAGCGGGGGCAAGATCGGCCTCGCCAACTGGACGCCGGAAGGCTTCATCGGGCAGCTGTTCAAGACGCTCGGCAAGCACCTGCCACCGCCGGCCGGTGCGAAGTCGCCCGCGTTGTGGGGGACCCGGGGGCGGATTGCGGAAATGTTCGGACCTTCAGCCCTCGTCATCGAGGCCGAGCCACGCAACTTCGTGTTCCGCTACCGGTCGCCGGAGCACTTCATGGAGATCTTCAAGAGCTATTACGGCCCGATACTCAAGGCCTTCGCCGCATTCGATGCCGCCGGCCAGCAGGGGCTGCGAAACGACCTGCTCGCGCTGATCGGGCGGATGAACCGCGCCGAGGACGGCACGATGGTCGTTCCGAGCGAATACCTCGAAATCGTGATCGCCAAGCGCTGATCCGGATTTCTCCTGGCGAGGAAGTTCGCGCAGGCCGGCCGCCGGGCAATCAATCGTCCGGCGGCCTTGCCTCGGTGAAATGCCATCCGCAGAACTTGTCCGTTCTTGAAGGAATTGCTCAGACCATGATCGAAGATGCGCACGGATGCATCGACTACGACGAATCCGGAGAGGGCCGGACTGTCGTGCTGGTGCCGGGATCATGCAGCACCGGCGCAGCCTGGCGGCCCGTGATGGCGCAGTGGGAGAGCAACTATCGCTGCGTCACCACGAGCCTGCTTGGATATGGCGGCACCTGCGAACGACGCAGCGCCGATGACACCGATATTGCCCATGAGGCGGTAGTGCTGGAAGCCGTGATCCGGCGCGCGGGGTGCCCGGTGCACTTGGTCGGCCACTCCTTTGGCGGCCTGTCGGCACTCGCCGTCGCGCTTCGGGCGCGTGTGCCACTCTTAAGCCTGACCATCGCCGAGGCGCCGGCGCTGGAGATCCTGCGGCACGCGTGCGAGTACCGGCACTATCTGGCGTTCCGGAAGATGTCCGAATCCTACTCCAAGGCCCATCAGGCCGGCGAGACGACGGCGATCGAACGGATGATCGATTTCTATGGCGGTGCGGGGACTTTCGCCGCGTGGCCGCAGCGCGTTCGCGATTACGCATCGCAGACCACGCCGGTCAATCTCCTGGACTGGGCCAGCGCCTACGGTTTCGAACTGACGTCGGGGTTGCTGGCGACGGTCAAAATTCCGACGCTGGTTCTGTGGGGCGAGGACAGTCACCCCGCCGCCAAGCGCGCGAACGAGCTTTTGGGCCAGTGCATACCGGACGCTGCCGTCGCCACCATCGCAGGCGCGGCGCATTTCATGATTTTGACTCATGCCGGGGAGGTGGCGGGCATGATCGAGCGACACATGGCACGGGCGGAAGACAGGGTGGCGGCGGCTGCGGCGGTGCCGGCCAACTGAATTTGAGTTCGTCGTCAGCGACAAGGGGATCCGGACCTTCGGATCCCCCTGCCTGGTCTGTTGCAGATCGGACACCGGCGGTCTTGCTGGTCCACCGCAGTCGGATGAGGCGACCGCTATTCCGCGACGGCCTCGCCCGAGCCGCCAAATTCCTTCGGAAAATCCTTCAGCTTCGGCAGGCCGTCCCGCATCGGAAGCACCGTTTCGGCATAATTGACGTGAACGCCGGGAGCGAAAGCAAGCGTCGGGATCGTCGCGGTGAATACGTCGACGAGTCCCAATGGCGGGTGATTGGTCATCAGATGCCCGCCGCACTTGGCACAATATTGGCGCTGGCTGAGCGGGGTCTTCTGGAATGTCGCCACATGTTCGGCTCCCGATGTTACGCGCACGGCTTCCGGCTTCCAGAGGCTGAAGGCATTCACGGGTCCACCGGACCACGAACGGCAGGAACGGCAGTGGCAATAACCCATGGCCTCCGGCGAGCCGCTGACCTCCAGTTTGACGGCGCCGCAGAAGCAGCTTCCAACATGAGCCATGGCTCTTCCTTTCGAGTTGGGATGTTGCCGGTCCACCACCAAGCGGCCGGGGACGACTGGCTCGACGTTAGCAGGCCGGCCGCCGCGCCGCGTCCGTCGATTGGATGATGGAGCGACATCAATTCGTGATCTCTCGTGATCCATCGGAGTTTGCTTGCGCGTCATCGCAAACATCCTCCGACCGCACGACGCGATGCATTGCGTGCAGCGTTACGGTGCGGCCGAATCTCGCTTCATGCGAGATCATCGATCGAGGAGGTTTCAGTGGGAAATATCGCCGCCATTTCGTCGAGCACGCTGGCGCAGGCATGTGCGGATTTCCTGTGGCGACACGATGCAGCCCTGCGAAGCCTCGGCCTGGAGCGGCTATCGATCGACGCGGGGCGGGCCACAGTCGCCATGACCGTGCTGCCCGGCATGGTCAACGGCATTGGCATCACGCACGGTGGCGCGATTTTCAAACTCGCCGACGCGGCATTTTCACTGGCCAGCAACGCCTACAATGAACGGACGGTCTCCGCGCATTGCAGCATTTCGTTCCTGCGGCCGACCAGGCTTGGCGACCGTCTCGTAGCGACAGCGACGGAGGTCGTGCGTTCCGTGCGCTCCGGAATCTATGACGTTCGCGTGACTTTCGAAGATGAAGTCGTGGCAGAATTCCGCGCACATTCGCGCGTCATCGGCGGCACCCTGCTGTCGACTGCGTTCTAACCTTCACGGTTTCGACGCACCCGCGATATGCCGGCCCGCGATATAGCCGAATGTCAGCGCGGGCCCGAGCGTGATGCCGGCGCCGGGATAATTGCCACCCATGATGCTCGCCATGTCGTTGCCGGCGGCGTAGAGCCCTTCGATGACGCGGCCATTGCTGTCCAGCGCGCAGGCGTTTTCGTCGGTTCTGATCCCGGCATAGGTGCCGAGATCGCCGATCACCATCCTGATCGCGTAGAAAGGTCCGTTTTCGATCGGGGCGACGCAGGGGTTCGGTCCGTGCAGCGCGTCGCCCTGAAAGCGGTTATACGCGCGCGATCCCTTGCCGAAGGCCGTATCCTGCCCGCTCGCCGCCGATGCATTGAACTGCGTCACGGTCGCCTCGAGCCCTCGGGCGTCGATGCCGGCCTTGGCCGCCAATTCCGCGAGCGTAGCGCCGCGCATGAGGTAACCGGTGCTGAGGTGGCGGCCGATCGGCATCGGAAACGGCGGCACGCATCCCAGGCCATATTTGCGCAGGGTCTTGTGATCGCAGATGAGGAAGGCGGCGATCTCCTCGCCGGGCTTGGCGGCCTTCATCATGTCCTGGACGAAGTCGTGATAGGAGTTGCCCTCGTTCGCAAAGCGCACGCCGTCGCGCATCACGGCGATCACGCCGGGTTTGGCGCGATCGATGAAATGCGGCATCACGCCGCTGGTGCCATCCTTCCGTTTGGTGACCGATACCGGCACCCATGCCGCGGCATTCGGCAGTGTGTCTTCGACGCGTCCACCGACCGCTTCCGCCATGCGCAGGCCGTCGCCGGTGTTGCCGGTCGCGCCGGGCGAATAATGCTGGGTGCCATCGGGCGCATGCGGAAACATCGCCTTGCGCCTGGCAACGTCGTGCGGGAAGCCGCCGCAGGCCAGCACCACGCCGCGTCTGGCATGGACGCGGACGAGGCGTCCCTCCCGTTCGACCACGGCGCCGCGCACCGCGCCGTTCTCGACGATCAACTCCCGGACGGGGGATGACAGCCACAGGGGTATGTTGAGGTCGAAGGCGGATTTCGCCAGCCGTCCGGCAAGTGCGTTGCCGTTGGTCAGCGTCATGCCGCGGCCGTAACGCATCACGTCCATGAGATGGCGGGACAGCCGTTTGGCGACATAAACCGCCGATGTCAGCGATTTGGTCGCGCGCATGAAGTGGATGATCTCCTTGCCCGACCCCAACATCATGCCGAACACGGTCAATTCCGGCAGCGGCGCGCCGAGATTCCTGACATGCGGGCCGAGCTCGCGTCCGTCGAACGGCCGCGTCACCATCGAGCGGCCGCCCTGCGTTCCACCGGGTGCTTCGGCATGATAGTCGGGAAACACCAGCGGCATGTCGAAACGAAGCGCGGTTTGCGAGGTGAAGAAATCGACCGCTTCCGGTCCGGCGGTCAGGAAGGCATCGACTCGCGCCGCGTCGAAGCTGTTGCCCGCTTCATGCCGCAGATAGGTTCGTGCTTCATCCGGGCTCTCCTTGATGCCCCAGGCGCGCGCCAGCGACGTCCCGGGAATCCAGAGCCAGCCGCCGGAGCGCGCGGTGGTCCCGCCGAAATGCGGCTCCTTCTCGACAATGAGGACATTGAGGCCGTTGTGACCCGCCGTCACGGCTGCGGACATGCCGGCTGCGCCGGAGCCGACCACGAGCGCGTCGCATTCATAAGTAGTGTCTGCGCCATCGCGCACGCCGTCCGTCACGCCACCCCTCCCGGGTTTTTTCGAAGCAAAGCTGCTTTTTTCCGAATCTGCAATAGCATCACCTATGCTGTGGCGCATGCTGACAGGCTGAAACGAACTGGCTATCAATGAATGCCGGGAGGAAAAAATCGATGCTTGAAAAAGTCGATGTCCTGATCGTCGGTTCCGGCGCATCAGGCGCCGCGGTGGCGTGGAGCCTTGCCGATACCAGGATGCGGATCGTCTGCCTCGAGCAGGGCGATTGGGTGAAGCCGACGGACTATCCCAGCAATGGCAGGGACTGGGAGGCGCGGCTGTTCAGCGATTTCGCCATCAACCCCAACCGCCGCGCACGGCCGACCGACTATCCGATCAACGACGTCAATTCGCCGATCAAGGTGGTGAATTTCAACGGCGTCGGCGGCAGCACCATCATGTACACGGCGCATTTCCCGCGCATGCACCCCTCCGATTTCAAGGTGCGCACGCTCGACGGGGTGGCCGACGACTGGCCGATCGATTACGCGACGCTGGAGCCGTACTTCGCCGAGAACGACCGCATGATGGGCGTCTCGGGTCTCGCGGGCGATCCCGCCTATCCGCCAAAGCAGCCGCCGATGCCGCCGCTGCCGCTCGGCAAATCCGGCGCCCGGTTCGGCAAAGCGATGAACCAGCTCGGCTGGCATTGGTGGCCGTCCGACTCGACCATCGCCACCACCGACTACGAGGGCCGCGCGCGCTGCATCAATCTCGGCCACTGCACGCCCGGCTGCGCGCAGGGCGCCAAGGCCTCTACCGATATTACCTATTGGCCGCACGCGATCCGCGCCGGCGTCGAATTGCGCACCATGTGCCGGGTTCGCGAAGTCACGGTCGATGAGCACGGCATGGCGTCCGGCGTCATCTATTACGACGCCGAGGGCAAGGAGCAGTTCCAGCCCGCCGAAGTCGTCATTCTCGCCTGCAACGGCGTCGGTACGCCGCGGCTGATGCTGAATTCGGTGTCGGCGAAATTCCCCAACGGCATTGCCAATTCCTCAGGGCTGGTCGGCAAGAACCTGATGTTTCACCCCTACGCCCTGACCTACGGCTATGTCGACGAGCCGCTCGACGGCAATCACGGCCCGCCGCTGTGCCTGTGGAGCCAGGAGTTCTACGAGACCGACCCGAAGCGCGATTTCGTGCGCGGCTATACCTTCCAGTTCGGCCGCGGCGTCGGCGCCATCATGGAAGCTATCGTGAGCTCCGCTGCGGGGCGATTGCCCTGGGGCGACGATCATCACGCCGCCTACAGGAAACTGGTGAACCGCCGCATCGGGCTTTCGGCGATCTGCGAGGACCTGCCCGAGGAGCACAATCGCGTGACGCTCGATCCCGTGCTGAAGGATTCCAGCGGCATCCCAGCGCCAAAGCTCGACTATACCATCAGCGCCAACAGCATGAAGATGATGAACCACGGCATCGCACGGGCGAAAGAAATCCTGACCGCTGCCGGCGCCAGCAATATCGCCGTCGAGAGTCCGATCCTGAACGGTGGCTGGCATCTGCTCGGTACCGCGCGCATGGGCACCGACCCGGAGCGTTCGGTCGTGAACGAATGGGGCCGCTGCCACGACGTGAGGAACCTGTTCATCGTCGACGGCAGCATCTGGGTAACATCAGGCGGCGTGAACCCGACCTCGACCATCCAGGCGCTGGCGCTCTATATCGCCGACAGCATCAAGCAGCGCCTCGCCAATTTGTTCGACTGAGAATGAAAGCCATGGCAACCGATAACCTTAGCGCCGAACAAGTCCGCGACCTGCGCGCACTGGCCGGCACGATTATCCCGCCGAGCGCGGTCTACGACGTGCCGGGAGCCGACGACGAGAAGATCTTCAAGGACATCTTGAGGAGCCTCGAGCGCGACCGCGACGATGTCCGCCGCGCGCTGGCGCAGCTCGCCACGCTTGCAGGGAGCGCCTTTGTGGAGCTCGGACCGGAGCGCCGTGCCGAAGTGGCTAACGCGTTTCGTGAAACCGGCGGTGCACCGCTGGCCGCCTTGGTTCGCGTGGTGCTGCTTTGCTACTACCGTGACGACCGCGTGATGCAATCTCTCGGCCTGGAACCGCGCCCGCCGTTTCCCAAGGGGCATGTCGTCGAGCAGGGGGACTGGTCGCTGCTCGACCCGGTCCGCGCGCGGCCGCCGATTTACCGCAAGGTCGAGTAGCGAGCTATTCCACTTCCAATGCTTCGTCCTTCGAGACGCATCGCTTCGCGATGCTC
>JBAQER010000039.1:0-25588 GCA_049286845.1 Bradyrhizobium sp. | reverse complement strand
GGCTCGAACTTCTTGTCCTTGTAGCTGAGCTGGATCTCGGTGGCGGTCTGCGCGCCGGCCGTCGACATGGCAGATACCGATGCAATGCACAGCGCGGCGACAAACGCGGTCTTCGAAAGCATATGCGAGGCAAACATGATCGTTCTTTCATGGAGTGCTGATATCAGGCCGCTGTTAGCCGCTACGCGGCTATGGCGCAAAGAGACTCGCTCTAATTTGGAGCGATTCTAAGGATTTAGCCGCCACTCGCCGGCGGCTTTGGCCCGCCTCCCCGCCCCGCGCCGTGCGCTCCTCACAGCCAATCCAATAACAACTGAATGGTAACCCCGGATCGGCTAGGATCGCGGCCGTGTCAGCACCTCCGACGATTCTGGTCTTCGATTCCGGCCTTGGCGGGCTCACGGTCCTGCGTGAGATCGTCCGGGCGCGGCCCGACGCGCATTATGTCTATGTCGCCGACGATGCGTTCTTTCCCTACGGGCACCACAGCGAGGAGCAGATCATCGCCCGGGTGGTGCCGCTGATCGGCGAACTGATCGCCGCGCGCGCCCCCGACCTGGTCGTGATCGCCTGCAACACCGCTTCCACGCTGGTGATGTCGTATCTGCGCGCTGAATATCAGGTGCCCTTTGTCGGAACGGTGCCCGCGATCAAGCCGGCCTGCGCCAGTTCCAGAACCAAGCGGGTGTCGGTGCTGGGCACCAAGGGCACCGTCCAGCGCGAATACACCAGGGCGCTGATCCGCGACTTCTCGCAGGGCTGCGAAGTGACGCTGGTGGGGTCGCCGGAGCTCGCCTCATTGGCGGAAACGGCGTTGAGCGGCGAAGCGGTAGGCGACGCCGCGATCGCAGCCGAGATCGCGCCATGCTTTGTCGGGACCGGCGCAAGCGATCCGGCCCGCACCGACACCGTCGTGCTGGCCTGCACCCACTATCCCCTGCTGCTGGATCGCCTCAAAAGGCTGGCGCCGTGGCCGGTGGACTGGATCGATCCCGCGCCCGCCATCGCGCGGCGGGTGTCGGATTTGCTCGGGCCTCCCGGCAGCGAGGCCGATCACGCCGGCGCCGAAATGAATTTCACCTCCGGCCGTCCGCACACACTGAGCCGGGCGCTGACGCCGTTTTTCGGCGGCCGCGTCCCGGCGTGATCACGATGGAGCTTCGCATTTGACGCCCCCGACGCCTGCGCCTCTCAACCGCCTCCGCAAGCTGTGGCGGGAGGGACGTCCCACCTTCGGAGCCATTGCGACCATTCCGAGCATCCAGACCGTGCAGATCATGGCCCGTTCGGGGCTCGACTGGATCATCGTCGACCTCGAGCATGGCCCGATCGATCTCGGCTCCGCGCATGCGATGATCACGGCCACCTCGGGCACGCCATGCATCCCGCTGGCGCGGATTGCATCCAACGAACCCTGGCTGGCGAAGGCGCCGATGGACATCGGCGCGCTCGGCATCAATTTTCCGATGATCTGCGGCCGCGGGGACGCCGAAAAGGCCGTGCGCAGCGTGCGCTATCCGCCGCGCGGCGACCGTCTGTGGGGGCCGTTCCACGCGCCGTTCCGCTGGGGCGTCTCGATGCAAGACTACATGGCGACCGCCGACGACGACATGATCTGCATGATCACCATCGAGCATGTCGATGCGGTCGAGCGCATCGACGAGATCATGGCTACCCCCGGCATCGACGTCGCGGTGATCGGCCCCGGCGACCTCGCCACCTCCATCAACAAGCGCGGCCGCATCGATGATCCCGAAGTCCAGGCCCTGATGGCGCGCGCCGAGGCCGGCATTCTCAAAAGCGGCGTGCCGATCGGCGGCGTGGCGCGCACCGCCGAACAGGCCAATGCGATGATCGATCGCGGCTATCTGGCGCTGGCGCTCGGCTTCGACTGGTCGCTGTTTCAGCGCGGCATCATGGCGAGTTTCGAAGGCATCAAGCGCTGAAACGCGCCGTACCGGCCAACGCATCCCACGCGCTTTTCCGGCAGAACCAGCCGGCGTCATCATTCCGGCGAACGAACCCCCGCCGGGACGATGTTGTTTTGGGACAGCAGACCGAGAACGCGTTCGGCGACAAGCTTGTGGCCCTCGGGCGTCCAATGCGTGCCCTCGGATGCGCCCGGATAGAAACCCGCGCCGTCAAAGCTGACAAAGGGAATTCGCTCGGCCTGAAGATACCCAATGAGTTCGAGATCCCTGTATTGAAGACCGACGAGAAACTTGCCGCCATTCGCCTGCACGAAGTCACGCATCGTGCCGACGAGCCGCTCGGTCGGATCCGGCACCGAAAGTTGCGGATGCTGGACCTTGAGCTGGACCGCGGACACGAGCCGGGCGAGCCATAGATGGCGCACCAGCCAGTCTTCCTTGATGACCTGCAGGCGCGACTTGGGGACCGGCTGTCCGCGGAGCACCAGCGAGCCATCCGCAGCCGTGACGAAATAAGGCTTCTGATAGCCCTCATAGCGAATGTTGGTGCTGTTATCCTGGCGATCGTTCTGGGTGCAGAAAATCAGCACCACCACGGCAGGCCTTATCCTCGGCCATAGCCGCTGCAGCAGCAGATACTCCTGATCGGTGCCGAATCCCGAAACACCCGCGGCGACGATGTTGTGACCGGGGACGCGCTTTCTCAGCAAGTCGCTGAAGCGTTCATCGGCTTCGGCATCCAGTCCCCAAACGAAGGAATCGCCGAGGAACATGATGGTCGGTCGGGCATCGGGAATGAACTCAATGTCGCGCAGACCAAGGCTGTTGTGTTGCACGTGAAAGGTGCGTGCATTGGTGACGATAGAGCTTGAATTCGGCGCCGGAAACCATCCGAGTTCCGCGTCGTGGCGATAGCTCAGCGAACGCTCGTTGACGCCCTCCCGCAATTCCCGGAAGTCGGCAATGCGGAGAACGATTTCCAGCGCGGCCAGGGTCGCAATCATCACCGCCAATGCAACGACGGCCGAACGGAGTATTTCCCGGGGTCGTCCCGCCTTGGCGAGCTCATTCATCGTTTCACCGGCACTCACGACCCAGATGCACGTGCAGTGGTTAGGCCAAATCCAGATTCACCCCGGATCGGATGCGGCGCGGTCGCGCTGACGCTATCGTCCGACGGTCCAATAAAACCGGACCTACAGGGGGGCCTGCAATGTGCCGGAAGCTACAGGTCCACGCCAGAATCTCAAGCACATTCAAGGTAATTATGATAAAAGACGGCGAGGCAACTCTGATTGATTGATATCAAAGACTGGCGTCAGGTCCGTCTGTTCGTGCTAGATGGTGGCTTGGCGGACGAGGTAGTCCGGCTCCCCTTTGCTGTTGCGGGAATCTGAGTGGAACGATGCGCGGAACGGTTCGAAAAATTTCAATGCCGCGCCGCCTCGTCGCTGACCTCATGCACGCATCGATCGGCGTGCCCTTCGTTTCACTCAGCCGCGCCCTCGACGTCAGGCCATTGCTAGAGACCCGCGCGCTCGCGATGCAGCCGCCCGGCTGGGCCGCGATCTTCGTCAAGGCGTTCGCGCTGGTGGCGAAAGACGAGCCCGTCCTGCGCACGCTCTACGCCAAATGGCCGTGGCCGAGTTTTTACGAACTGCCGCGCAGCATCGCGATGGTTGCCATCGCGCGTGTAGAGGACGGCCACGATTGTGTCTTGCCGCAAAAGGTCCCCTCGGCGGACGCATCGCCGTTGAGCGAGATCGATGCGCAGATCCGGCACGCCAAGAATGCGCCGGCCGGCGAGGTACCGGCCTTTCGCAAGATATTGCGGGTGACGCGGCTGCCGCTGCCGCTGCGGCGGTTGATGTGGCTGGTGGGGTTGAATTTCGGCCGCCAGCGCGCCAACTGGTTCGGCAGTTTTGGCGTGACCTCGGTGGCCGCCTACGGGGCGGGTGAGCTGCACGCGCTGAGCCCGGGGCCGTTCATCCTCAGTTACGGCGTGGTCGAGCCCGACCAGACCATCAATGTCGTGATCCGCTGGGATCACCGGATCACCGACGCGGCCCTGATCGCCAGGACCCTGACCCGCCTGGAACAGGTGCTGAACAGCGAGATCGCAGCCGAATTACGCGGCCAGAGCCAGCAGGCCGAGCAAAAACCGGTCCGGGCGGTCGCTACCTGACGGCCCTGCCCCCGCGGACCGGCCAATAGGTCCGTTTTGGCCCCCAAGAACCGGGGCCTTTTGATTGACAGGACGGCGGTTTCTCCCTAGAAAACGCTGCTCGCGGGCCGGTTTCGGCCCGCGTTGCGTTTCGCGACCCGTGGCCCGTTCCTTCAAGCTTTGGGGGTTGGGCCTGTCGGCACCGGGAACTTCCCGGCGCACAGGAGGGCGCGTTTCCTCAAAACTCAAACCTTCAAAGAGGACGCGATGACTAAGCGCAGTGAGGCGAAATACAAGATCGATCGCCGTATGGGCCAGAACATCTGGGGCCGCCCGAAGAGCCCCGTGAACCGCCGCGAATATGGCCCCGGCCAGCACGGCCAGCGCCGCAAGGGCAAGCTCTCCGACTTCGGCGTGCAGCTGCGCGCCAAGCAGAAGCTGAAGGGCTACTACGCCAACATCTCAGAGCGCCAGTTCCACGGCATCTACGTCGAAGCCGGCCGGATGAAGGGCGACACCGGTGAAAACCTGATCGGCTTGCTGGAGCGCCGTCTCGACACCGTGGTCTACCGCGCCAAGTTCGTGGCGACCATGTTCGCCGCGCGCCAGTTCATCAATCACGGCCACGTCAAGGTGAACGGCCGCCGCGTCAACATCGCGAGCTACAAGGTCAAGGTCGGCGACCTCATCGAGGTCAAGGAATCCTCCAAGCAGCTCACCGTGGTTCTCGAAGCGAGCCAGCTTTCCGAGCGCGACGTGCCCGACTTCCTCGAAGTCGATCACGGCAAGATGACCGCGAAGTTCGCCCGCATCCCCGCGCTCTCAGACGTGCCGTTCGCGGTGCAGATGGAACCGCATCTGATCGTCGAATTCTATTCGCGCTGATTTTTTCCTCGGCGCTGTCAAGAGATCGAAGGCCCCGGTTTTTGCCGGGGCCTTTTTTGTTTCGTCATGCCGGACTTGTCCCGGCCATCCACGTCTTTATGGTCGCACCAACCAAGCAATACGTGGATGGCCGGGACAAGCCCGGCCATGACGTTGAGTTGAAGAGAACCCGCCATGACCTATTACACCCCTCCCCCGCGCGATCCGAAGGCATCGCCAGTCCGCATCAACCTGCTGTCGGATACCCAGACCCGCCCGACTTCAGGCATGCGCGAGGCTATCGCGCGGGCCGAGGTCGGCGACGAGCAGATCGGCGACGATCCGACCGTGAACCTGTTGTGCGAGCGCGTGGCGGATCTGCTCGGCAAGGAGGCCGCGGTGTTCCTGCCTTCCGGCACCATGTGCAACGTCACCGCTACGCTGGTGCATTGCCGGCCCGGCGACGAGATCCTGGCGCATGAGAGCGCGCACATCATCGCCCGCGAAGGCGGCGCCCATGCCGCGCTCGGCGGTTTCCAGATCACGCCGCTCAAGGGCCCCGATGGTCAATTTTCGCCCGACACCCTTCGTGCGGCGCTGCACCCGCGCTCGCGCTACCAGCCGCCGCAGACCGTGGTCAGCGTCGAACAAACCGCCAATATCGGCGGCGGCACGATCTGGAAGAAAGCCGATCTCGACGAGGTCGTGACAATCGCCAAGTCGAACGGCATGGCCACCCACATGGACGGCGCCCGGCTGCTGAACGCCTGCGTCGCCACCGGCATCAATGCGCGCGATATGGCGGCGGGCTGGGACTCGGCCTGGATCGATTTCTCCAAGGGATTAGGCGCGCCGGTCGGCGCCGCCATCGCCGGCTCGCGCGACTTCATCGACGAGGTCTGGCGCTGGAAACAGCGCTTGGGCGGCTCAATGCGCCAGGCCGGCATCTGCGCCGCAGCCTGCGTGTACGCGCTCGACCACCATGTCGACCGGCTGGCCGAGGATCACGCCAACGCCCGCGCGCTGGCGCGGGGCTTGTCGCAAATCCAGGGCGTCGAGGTGCAACAGCCCGAGACCAATCTCGTGTTCTTCAAACCGGACGGCGCCGGCATATCCGGCGACGACATGGTCCGCGGCTTACGCCAGCGCGGCGTGCTGCTCGCCATGATGGACGGCCGGATCAGGGCCTGCACCCATCTCGATGTTACCGCAGGGATGATCGAGGAAACGGTCGGGCTGGTGCGCGAGATCGTGCGGGGGGCGTAGAGAAGCGAACCGCTCTCACCCCTTCCGCGTATGCCCCCAGGTCTCGTTCCAGTCCTGGCCCGCGGCGTCGATGACGCGGCCGTCGGCTTCGAAGAACTTGTTGGGGACCTGGAAGATCGCGAGCATCAGGCCACCCTGCGGACACCAGGCGACGTGGCGGCTGCCCTCCTCGCGCCAGATGAATTCGCCGGCCTTGCACTCGATACCCTTGGCCGCTCCTTCCTTGTCGACCAGGCTGCCTTCGAGCACATAGGTCTGCTCGATGCTGACGTGCTCGTGGTCGGGCAGCACCGCGCCCGGCGCGAACCGCATCAAGGCGGTCATCAGGCCGGTCTTGTGATCGAACAGCAGCGTCTTGGCTTCGCAACCGGGGAAGCGGGTCTTCTGCCACTCCATGCTGTCTGGACGAACGAGGTGGGAATGCGTATCGGCGGTCTGCGGGCCCTTCGGCGTCACGGCGTCCATGGCGATGCTTCCTTCCGTTTATTGTTATGGCAGCAATGATAGCAGCTTTGCCCGTACCCGCCAGCCGGGCGCTGGCGCGAACCCGATCCCGCTTCGCATCGCAGCAAGCGATTCGACGCTGCCCTCATCCGCCGTCAGCGACCGAGCGCCTCGTAGATCAGCGTCTTCAGCGCCAGTTGGATCCGCCCGCTCTGCGACGGCGCCTGCACCATGAAGATAGTGAACATGTCGTCGCGCGGGTCGATAAAGAAGAAAGTGCCGCCGGCGCCGTCCCAGCGAAATTCGCCCAACGGCCACGACGTGTTCGGCGGCACCGACGTGCGCACCGCAAAGCCGAGCCCGAAGCCTGAGGTCTCGCCGGGAAAATAGAAATGATCGCGGGCAATCCCGGTTTCCGGGCCGATATGATCGGACGCCATCAATGCGATGGTTTCCGGCTTGAGGCAGCGCCTGCCGTCCAATGCGCCGCCGTTCAGCAGCATCTGTGCGAAACGGGCGTAGTCGCCGATCGTCCCGACCATGCCGGCGCCGCCGGATTCCCAACGCCGCTGTAACATCGGATCGCGGATGCCGGCGACGGGACCGCCGAAGCGATCGTTCGGCATCGGCTGGGCAATGCGCGGCCGCTTCGACTCGTCGGCGAGGTAGAAAGCGGTTTCGGTCATGCCCAGCGGATCGAGCAGCCGCTGCTTTTCAAACGCAAACAGCGATTGCCCCGATGCGACCTCGATGACGCGGCCGAGCACGTCGGTCGAATGGCCGTAATCCCACGACGTCCCCGGCTGTTCGGCGAGCGGCAGCCTGGCGATACGCTCGGCGAACGCAGCGTTGTCGAAATCGCCGTCGAACAGATCCGAATTCGCATAGCGTCTTCGCACCGTGCTGTCGCCATAGAAGCCGTAGGTGAGGCCCGAGGTATGGCGCAGCAGGTCCTTGACGGTGATCGGGCGGTTGGCCGGCTCGAGCGCCAGCATCGGCTTGCCGCTTTCGTCGCGTTGTTCGCCGCCGACCTTCACGTCGGCGAAGCCGGGGATGTATTTTGACACGGGATCGTCGAGCCCGAGCTTGCCGTCCTCGACCAGCAGCATCGCCGCCACCGACGTGACGGCCTTCGACATCGAATAGATCCGGAAGATGGTGTCCGCGGTCATCGGACGCCCGCTTTCGACGTCCCGCACCCCGAAGCTTTCGAAATAGACGGGATGGCCGTGTTGCTGGATCAGGATGACCGCGCCCGCGATCTTGCCGGTTGCGACCTCATTGCGGATGAAGTCGCCGACGCGCGTCAGTTTGTCGGGCGAGAAGCTCGACCCGACGGCAGGCGGTGATTCGGCAGCGGCGGTGTTCGGCCGAACGACGACCGCGAGAAGCAGCAGCGCAAGCACGGCTGCAACCGGGCGCCCCCGCCCGAAGCCGTCAGTTCTCCGTCGCGTCATGGATCCGTTTCTTCATCGCCGGCCGATGCAGTCTACCGGCCGTCTCAATCGGCACAAGGGCTGCCGAAGCCAGTCATCGCCTGCGTATGCAGGGCGGCGCTCTGCCCGGAAAAACAGCAGAAGATGATGCGCCTGAGCGCAGGCGCCGCCGGCAGCGCCGCGACCGTCGCGGAGACGGCGATGCGCGCCGCGCGAGCGGCGGGGAAACCATAGATGCCGGTGGAAATGGCGGGAAAGGCAATCGAGGCAAGGTTGTGGCTGTGGCCGAGTTCAATGGCCTTGATGTAGCACGACGCCAGCGCGTCATCTTCGCCGGCGTTGCCGCCGTGCCAGACCGGCCCGACGGCATGAATCACATGCCGCGCCGGAAGCCTGTACCCCAAAGTGATCTTGGCGTTGCCGGTCTCGCAACCACCGAGCGTGCGGCACTCCTCCTTTAACTGAGGTCCCGCGGCGCGGTGGATCGCGCCATCGACGCCGCCCCCGCCGAGCAGGGTCGCATTCGCGGCGTTAACGATGGCGTCAACGCTCAACGTGGTGATGTCGGCGACGATGACTTCGAGACGCGCCGTGCCGATCTGGCGCGCAGCCAAGCTCAGGCCTAGGCCGCCGCGTTGATGGTGACACCCTTGTCGGCAAAGAGCTGCTGCAGCTCGCCGGCCTGGAACATCTCGCGGACGATGTCACAGCCGCCGACGAACTCGCCCTTGACGTAAAGCTGCGGAATGGTCGGCCAGTTCGAATAGGCCTTGATGCCGTCACGCAGGTCGGCGGATTCCAGTACGTTCAGGCCCTTGTAGCCGACCCCGACGTGGTCGAGGATCTGCACCACCTGACCGGAAAAACCGCACTGCGGAAACTGCGGCGTTCCCTTCATGAACAGTACGACGTCGTTCGACTTCACTTCGTTGTCGATGAATTGCTCGATGCTCATATTGGCGTCCTTTTGCGGCATAACCTTCCCAAGCCGGCGTCGACCCGTAAACCCGACACTACTTATATATGTATCCCAAACCGTTGTGCATCCAAAGTAAAATGGCGGGGAGCTGGCATGCGCCGGCTATCCGTTCCGGGGATATCCCCAAGGCGCGCCGGACGGAGGGCCATAGCCGGAAGGCAGCAACATCATAGACCGGGGAGGCTTTTATCCCCGCCGGAAACCCCTATCTAGGACGGACTGTTCCCGGGGAACCCCTCTGCCAGTTCAACGTTCTCTCCCCAACCGGAGACACCAGTGACGAAACCAGCATCCGCTGCGCCCGCCATCGCCGCCCCTTGCCCGTCATTATTCTCCGATTCAGGCAGCCTCGCCCGGAATCTGGTGGAAGCCTATCTGACGGTCCGCAACGAGACCGAGCGCCGGGCCGCCCCGCTGTCGCCCGAGGACCAGCAGATCCAGTCGATGACGGACGCCAGCCCGGCGAAATGGCACCGCGCCCATACCACCTGGTTCTTCGAGCAATTCCTGCTCGGCGAACACTGCGAGGGCTACGAGCCCTTTCACCCGGACTACGCCTTTCTATTCAATTCCTATTATGTCAGCGCCGGCCCCAGGCACGCCCGCCACCAGCGCGGCCTCCTGACCCGCCCCGGCGCCGACGACATCACCGCCTACCGCCGGCACGTCGACGCGGCGGTGGTGAAATTCTTCCACGAGGCCGGCGAGGACGCGCTGCGGGCGCTCGTGCCGCTGCTCGAGACCGGCCTCAACCACGAACAGCAGCATCAGGAATTGATGCTGACCGACATCCTGCATGCGTTTGCGCAAAACCCGATCCCGCCAGCTTACGATCCGGTGTGGCACTTTCCCGCTTCGACCCGCAGTGGCGACGAAACTCGCGCCGGCGACGAATGGGTGACGCTGAACGAGGGCATCCACACCGTCGGACACACCGACGACAGCTTTCATTTCGACAATGAAAAGCCCGCGCATCGCGCCCTGGTCGGGCCGGTCAGGCTGGCGCGCAACCTCGTCACCAATGCCGAGTGGCTGGCCTTCATGAAAGACGGCGGCTACGCGACGGCGACGCTCTGGCTGATGGACGGTTTTGCCACCGTCGAAAAAGAAGAATGGCAGGCGCCCGGTCACTGGCGTCAGGTCGACGGCGAATGGAAGATCATGACCTTGGCCGGACTTCAGGCCATCGATCCATCAGCCCCGGTCTGCCATGTCAGCTATTACGAGGCCGATGCGTTTGCGCGCTGGCGCGGCCGGCATCTGCCGACCGAAATGGAATGGGAGGTCGCCGCCCGCGCCGGGCAACTCAACGACGCCTTCGGGATCGTGTGGCAATGGACCCGCAGCGCCTACAGCCCCTACCCCGGTTACCGCGCAATCGAGGGCGCGCTCGGCGAATATAACGGCAAGTTCATGGTCAACCAGCTGGTGCTGCGCGGCTCCTCGCTTGCAACTCCTGCCGGCCACAGCCGTATTAGCTATCGCAACTTCTTTTATCCGCATCATCGCTGGCAATTCGCGGGACTGCGTCTTGCCGACTACGCCACCTGATTTTTCAAGTTCAATCGCGCCGGAAAGCGCGTCCTGGAGAGCATCATGAATGTGCACGCCGCCGCTTTGGCCAAAGCGCATCGTTTCGACGAAAAGACCTCGGCATTCGCCCACGACGCCATCGAGGGCCTGTCGCAACTTCCGAAGCGGCTGTCGCCGAAATATTTCTATGACGCCACCGGCTCCGAGCTGTTCGAACAGATCACGGTGCTGCCGGAATATTACCCGACGCGCACGGAACTCGGTATCCTGCGCGACCGCGCCGGCGAGATCGCTTCGATCATCCCGAGCGGCGCGGCGCTGGTGGAATTCGGCGCCGGCGCGACCACCAAGGTCCGGCTGCTCTTGAACCAATCCGCGCTCAGCGCCTACGTCCCCGTCGACATATCCGGCGATTTCCTGAAAGCCCAGGCCGACGCCCTGCGCCGGGACTTTCCTGCGCTGTCGGTCTATCCGGTGACGGCCGATTTCACCGCGCCGTTCGCGCTGCCCGAAGCGGTCCGGGAGATGCCCAAGGTCGGGTTCTTCCCGGGCTCGACGCTCGGCAATTTCGAGCCGCATGAAGCAAGTGCCTTCATGCGCAGCGCCCGGGAGATTCTCGGACAAGGTGCGCAGATGGTGATCGGCGTCGACCTCGAAAAGGACGAGCGCGTGCTGTACGACGCCTATAACGATGCCGCCGGCGTCACCGCGCGCTTCAATCTCAACGTCATGGTCCGCATCAACCGCGAACTCGGCGGCAATTTCGACACCGGCGCGTTCATCCATCGCGCGATCTACAATCGCGAGCGGCATCGCATCGAGATGCACCTGATCAGCAAGAAGGCGCAGTCCGTCCGGGTGCTCGGCCGCAGCTTTTCATTCCGC
Organism: Bradyrhizobium sp.; assembly: GCA_049286845.1. Lineage (GTDB taxonomy): Bacteria > Pseudomonadota > Alphaproteobacteria > Rhizobiales > Xanthobacteraceae > Bradyrhizobium. The sequence goes on along the minus strand of JBAQER010000039.1, from coordinate 14,086 downwards.
CCCGGCGAAACCATCCATACCGAGAGCAGCTACAAGTACAGCCTCGACCGCTTCACCGCGCTGGCGCGCGGCTCGGGCTGGACCCCGCTGGAATCCTGGACCGACGCGGATGGGATGTTCTCGGTTCATGCGCTGGTGGCCTCGGAATGAGGCTTTAAGTCCGGCGAGCCGGCCCGCGATCAGTGCTCCAGCACCGCGTCGTCAAGCCCGGTTTTCTTGATCGTCGGCATCCATAGTCTTGCCAGCACCGGGATCACCAGCAGGCTGCAGATCGGCGACAGCAGCATGCCGCCGACGATGACGCAGGCCAGCGGCTGCTGAACCTGTGAGCCGATCCCGGTCGAAATCGCCGCCGGCACGAGGCCGATGCACGCCGACAGCCCGGTCATGAAGATCTGCCGCATCCGGGTTTCGGAGGCGCGGATGATCGCGTCCTCCGTTCCCATGCCCTCATCGAGGTCGCGGCGGATATAGGAGATCAGCAGGATGCCATCCATCGCGGAGACGCCGAACAGCGAGATGAATCCGACCGCGGCCGATACGCTGAAATTCAGGCCGCCGATGTAGAGCCCGAGAATGCCGCCGGCCACCGCGAACGGAATGCCCGACAGCGCCAGCAGGCTGTCCCGTATCGAATTGAACAGGCTGTAGAGCAGCATCAGGATCAGGATCAGGCTCAACGGCACGATCAGCGCCAGCCGCTTCTTGGCGTCGACCAGGGCGCCGTATTCGCCCGACCATTCGAGCGAGTAGCCTTGCGGCAGAGGCACGTTCTTCTGGATGCGGTCCTGGGCCTCGACCACGGTGGAGCCGAGATCGCGGTCGCGGACGCTGTATTTCAACGGGATGAAGCGCTGGCTGTTCTCGCGGTAGATATAGGCCGCGCCGCTGACCAGCTTGACCTCGCCGAGATCGCCGAGCCGGATATAGGCCGTCGGCGCCTTCGCATCCGAATTCGGCAGCGCGACCGGGATGGTGCGGATGGCTTCGACATCGGTGCGGAATTCCGGCGCCAGACGGACCGTGAGCGCGAAGATCATCTCGCCTTCATAGACCTTGGAAACCTCCTGGCCGCCGATCGCGGCCTGCACCACGGAATTGATGTCGCTGATCGAAAAGCCGTAGCGCGCGGCCTTGGCGCGATCGATCCGGACGATCAGGTTGGGCTGGCCGAGCAGATTGAAACTGGCGGGATCGGCGACACCGCGGACGCCCGAGATTTCGGTCTTCACCGACTTGGACAGCCGTTCCAGTTCGACGAGGTCGCGACCGAAGATCTTGATCGAGTTCTCACCTTTCACGCCGGAGACGGCTTCCTCCATATTGTCCTGGATGTATTGCGAGAAATTGAAATCGATGCCGACGAATTCGCGGTTGAGCCGCTCGCTCATCTGCTTGACCATGTGCTCCTTGTTCAGTCCTTTCGGCCACGCGTCGAACGGCTTCAGCGGCACAAAGAACTCGGCGAGAAACGAACCGTCGGGGTCGGTGCCTTCGTCGCCGCGTCCCTGCTCGGAAAACACGGTCTGGACCGGCGCATAGCTCGAGATCACGGCGCGGATCTTCGCCACCGTGTCCATCCCGGCCTCCAGCGTGATGGTCGGCGGCATCACCGCACGGATCCAGAGGTTGCCCTCTTCCAGCTTGGGCAGGAATTCGGTGCCGAGCCGCAGGCCGAGACTGAGACACAGCACGAGAAACACCGCCGCAATCACCGCCGCGCGGCGATAGTTGCGGACCGCCCGGACCAGAACGCCCTGGTAGAGGCGGCGGATGTGGCGGACTACGAAGGTTTCGACTTCCTGGACATGTGCCGGCAGCAGGATCGAGGCCAGCACCGGCGTCACGGTGAAGGTTGCGATGACGGCGCCGAGCAGCGCGTAAGCATAGGTCCGCGCCATCGGTCCGAAGATCTGACCTTCCACGCCCTGCATCGTGAACAGCGGCAGGAAGGCCGCGATGGTGATGATGACCGAAAAGAGGATCGCCTTGTCGACTTCAACGGCCCCGGTCAGGACCCGGTGCAGCTTGTCGCTGAGCCGCGCCGGGCGATCACTGGAAACTCCCGGCGTGTGATGGGCGATATGACGAAAGATGTTTTCAACCATGATCACGGTGCCGTCGACGATGATGCCGAGATCGATGGCGCCCACCGACAGCAGGTTGGCGGACTCGCCGCGCATCACGGTGATGATCACCGCCAGAAACAGCGCCACCGGTATCGTCGCCGCGACGATCAGCGCGCAGCGCAGATCGCCGAGGAAGACCCACTGGATCAGGAAAATCAGCGCGATGCCGAATAGCAGATTGTGCAGCACCGTCTGCACGGTGATCGCGACGAGGTCGCCACGATCGTAGAACGGCACGATCTTGACTCCGGGCGGCAGCGATCCGTCGCCGTTGATCCGCTCGACCTCCGCGCGCACGCGCTTGACCACGTCCATGGTGCGCTCGAGTTTCTGCATCAGGACAATGCCGGTGACGACGTCGGTCTTGTCGTCGCGGCCGGCGAGACCGAGCCTGGGCGCGTAGCCGATCTGGACCTTGGCGACGTCGGACACCAGCACCGGCACGCCGCCCTGCTGGGTCAGCACGATGTTGCCGATATCCTCCATCGAGGTGATGACGCCGATGCTGCGGACGTTGACCGACTGTTCGCCGATCGCGATGGTGCGGCCGCCGACGTTGGAATTGCTCGCCGAGATCGCCGTCATGATCTGCGGCAGCGTCAGCCCGTAGGCCATCATGCGGTCGAGATTGATCTCGGCCTGGAACTCCTTGGTCTTGCCGCCGAGCACGGCGACGTCGGCGACCCCGGGCACGATGCGCAGCTTGCGTTCGACCACCCAGTCCTGCAGCGCCTTGAGCCGCATCACGTCCATGCCCGGCGGGCCCACCAGCTCGTAGCGGAAGATCTCGCTGATGCCCCCCGCCGGCGAGATCACCGGCGACACGCCGGCCGGCAGTACCGCGTCCTTCAGTCGGTTGATGGTCTGCTGACGCACGAAATGATAGTCGCGGCCATATTCGAACTGCAGGCGGATAAACCCGAGCCCGTAGACGGTGTTGGAGCGGATGAATTTGAGGCCCGGCGTGGAGGCAACCGCAACCTCGATCGGGATCGTGATGTAGCGCTCGACTTCCTCGGGAGACTGGCCGGCCTGCTGGGCGATGATCTCGATGATCGGCGGCGCCGGATCGGGATAGGCCTCGATGTTCAGCGCCAGGAAAGCCGTATAGCCGAGCCCGAGAAAGGCGGCGAACGCCACCAGCACCAGGAGCCGCCGGGACAGGCAGAACGCGATGAGACTACGCAGCATGAACGGCTCCGGCGCACCCAGTCATTGACGCCACTCGTTATCGACGAAGATCGCACCGCGCGCGACCACCTGTTCCCCGACATCGAGACCGCGGCTTATCTGCGTCAGGCCGTTCTGCTGGATGCCGATGTCGACGACGCGGCGCTTGAACAGCATCGGCTCGGTCTCGACCCACACCGCCGCAACGTCGCCTTCGCGGATCACCGCGTCGGTCGGCACCGCCGGGGTGGCCGATGGCTGTTCGGACCCGATCCGAAAGCTCGCAAACATGTCGGACTTGAGCACACCGTCCGGATTGCCGATCTCCGAGCGCACCATGACACGGCGCGTGGTCAGGTCCGACGCCGAGCTGATATTGGCGATGCGCGCCTTGAAGGTCCGGTTCGGCGCGGCCGCCACCTTCGCCTCGATCTCCTGGCCGATCCGCACGAACGCGATATCCTGCTCGAAGATCTGCGCCTTCAGCCACATCGTCGACAGGTCGGCGATGGTATACAGCGCCTCGCCGGAATCTGCCTTGACGTACTGTCCCGGCCCGACCTTGCGCGAGATGACGGTGCCGTCGATCGGCGCCGTAATCCGGGTGACGCGGCTGATCGTGCCGTTCTGCTCGAGGTCCGAAATCTCCGCATCGGTGCGGCCAAGGATGCGCAGACGGATGCGGGCGGCTTCGAACGCCGTATCGGTCGAGCGCATGTCGCTCTCGGCAGCGGCAAGCTGCGCCTCGGCCTGCTGCAGTTCCTTGAACGGGGCCGCCTTGCCCTCATAGAGATCGCGGACCCGCTTCTCGGCTATCTGCGCCAGGTTGAGCTGGGAGCGCGCCTTGTTTCTGGCGGCCTGGGCGGCGATCAATTCATTCTGCGGCGGCACCTGCTCGGGGCTGTCGATTTCCAGCAACGGATCGCCGCGCCTGACCTGGTCGCCGACCCTGGCAATCAGCCGGGTGACCCGGCCGGAGAACGGCGTCAGAACGACCGTGCTGGCATCTTCGTTGAACGCGATCTGGCCGATCGCCAATCGCTGATCCAGAAACGCATGGGGCTTGACCTTGACGACCTCGAGTTGGTGCATCTGGTCGGCGCCAACCCGGACATAATCGGCCCCCTTCGTCGTACCTTCGGCGGCCGCAAACGATGCGGTCAGCGCCATGGCGAACAGCAGCGCCGACAGGCGATGCAAATACGTAGTGGCAGCAACCCACAGCGCCATGAACCGATGACCTCCCCCAAGATGACTTTTTCAGGATTTGACGATGATGTTCACGCCGGTGGCGCACACCAGCACGCGTCCCGGCGTGAGCACAACTCCTTTTTTGACTGTATCATCAGGCCGGATCAAGCACCAAAAGCAGCAACTTTTTGAGGCTGCCGGGCTTGCCGGCTTCGATTTGCCGGCCCCCAGATCGATTCTGCCGGCAGACGCCGGTCCCCGGCTGGCAAGCCCGGCTTTGGAGCCGGCCCCGGGGGTTGACGTACGTCAACAAGCCCGCTGCGGGGCTGGTGCAATGAAGAATGACGAAACAGGGCGGTGTCCATCGCCGCATTGGTCATTCCATGACGCACGATGCCGGATCGCAACTCAAACGCGAGATTTTCGAGCTGGTGAAGACCGGCGGGATGATCCTTGGCGGACTGGCTATCCTGGCGGCCGTTTCGGCTTTGTTTGCAAATCCGCTGCAGGCCTTCTTTCGTCTCATCGCGGTCGCCAGCATGGCGATGCTGATCCTTTCAATCGTGACGATGGTGCTGACCTTCCGCAAAGCCAAGGCGATCGAACCGGTGGCATTGCTGCTGTCGCTTGCCGTCAGCGCGATCGGCACCCTGGTCAGTCTCTGGTTCGGCGGGCGTCCGCCGCCGCTATTGATGTCGCTGGCTGCGTGTCTGGCCGGCGCATTGATCGGCGCGGGCTGGTCGCTGACCACGCTGCTTTTCATCGACAACGGCCAGATCCGCGGACGCGGCACCGCCTGGCATCTCGTGATCTGGGGACTGACATTCGCGATCAACCAGATCGGCGCCGTCGTGTTCGGGCACACGCCGTGGGCAATGACGCTGCTGATGCTGGCGGGCGCCGGACTCACTGCCGGCAATACGCTCGGTCTCCTGGTCCGCGTCCGGCGGGTCGCTGCCCTGATCCCCGCGATGGCCGTTCCGGCTGCGTCACAACAGGCGCGCGGCGGGACGGGACGCTGAGAGGTAACCAGGAGACTGATGGCCAATTTCTGCCGTAGCTGCGGTACCGCGTTGAAGCCCGACGCGAAGTTCTGCACCAAATGCGGGAGCGCCGTCGCGATCGCATCAGAGGCTCAGACCGCCATCGAACCGGATGCGCCAGCGCCCGGCGCTGCGGTTGCCGCAAGCGCAGCGGCAGCGGCCGGATCGCCAGGCGAAAGCTTCGACCGGCGCCGCAAGGGCACTGTCATTGCGCTGGTCGTCGCCGGAGTGGCCGTGTTGTTCGGTACACTGCTGCTGATGCGCGCCGGCGAGACGCCGACGGCCACCAAGCCGGTCACCGCCGAGAAAGCGCCGCCCGCCGCGACGCCCCCGCCGCGCGACGCCAAACCGATCGTCGCAAGCCGCTGGGAGAGCTACACCAACTTCCGCTATGGCGTGATGATCGACTATCCCGCCGATCTGTTCGCCATCCAGCCGCCGCCGCCGGACAATGCCGGGCGCGAGTTTACGGCAACACCGGCCGGCGCCCGCTTCTTCATCTACAGCCATGCCAATGCGTTGAACTTCTCCGTTGCGGAATTGCAGGCCGAGGACGTGCTCGACATCGGCGATGCCGCCGCCGTCAAACAAAACGGCCGGGACTGGTACGAGATCGTGGCCACCAAAGGTGCCGAGACCATCGTGCGCAGGGTGCTGTTGAGTGAAGGCGGGACCATGGTTCACCGCCTCGAAATCGCCCACCCGAAGGCCGCCGCCACGGCATTCGAGCCGGTCGTGGCGCGGATGGTCAAGAGTTTCCGCGTCGATCCCGCGATTCCCGAAAAGGCGGCGCGTGACGCCGAACCCCGCGCGCCGGCAACGCCCGCCACGTCCGCGCCACCGCCGGCCTCGACCAGCGCCGAAAAACCGGCGTCGCCGGCGCAAACCGGCGGCCTCAGCTATCGCCGCATCGACAGCATTGGGCTCGGCTTTCAGCTTGCCGGCGCAAAGTCCAAGGTCGGCTTCGCCGTCGACGTGCCGGCCGACTGGGCGGTCGCGCAGGGTGCCGACCGCGATTCCCTGTTCTTTGCCGGACTCCATCCCGGCTATGCGAGTGAGATCGTGCTGGCCTTCATTGCCGAACCGCGCCGCGCCGGCGACACGCTGGAGCGCAAGGTCGAGGAGCAGATCGCCCAACTCGACGCCAGTTCGCGCAAGAACGTTTCGCAGGGATCGGCGCGCATCGGCCTGCACCCGGCGATCCTGGTCGCGATGCCGATGGGCGAATTCCGCAAGACCTTCGCCTACATCGAGAAGGACGACCACTTCTATTTCGTGCAACTGCACGCGCCGACCGCGCTTTATCCGAAATATGCGCCGGTCCTGGAGCGAGCCCTCTCAAGCATCGCGTTCGCGGAATGAGTTATCGAGGGTCGGGATGACACGTTCGCAGCGGAACCAGCCAGGCACCATGAGAACCACGATGTCAGTTGATCGCCGCCAATTCACCAACGGTCTCATCGCCATCCTCGCGGCAGCGTCAGGATTGCTCCTCATCGCGCCGGCGATGGCGTCGAAGCCGGTGCCACGCACGATTACCGGATGCGTGTTCAACGGGACCTTCGTCTCATCCGACGGATATGACATCCATCCGAGGCATGGCGACGGCCGTGAGGTCGACCTTGGTCCCTTCGAGGGACATCAGGTGACGATCAGCGGCGACTTGCTGCCGGGCGATACCTTCATCGTCAAGAAGCCGCTTCGCGACTCCGGTCGTTGCACGATCATGAGACCGCGGTGAGGCGATGATGAACACGACAAGCAAGCTTCGAAACAGGAAATGGTCGCTGCGGCACGCGCTTGTCGTGAGCCTTCTCGCGTTGCAGCCAGCCGCCATCGATGCCCAGGAGCCGGTCAGGATCGAAACGTCCGGCTGGTACATCCACAAGCCGAGCAAGCAGTACAAGGATCTGCCTGCTCTCCTGCCGAAGGAGCAGAACGCGTTCAATGCCGGGTTAGGCCAGATCGAGTTCGTCTGCCTGAAATCGAATTACTATCTGTTGCTGGTTCAGCCGTCGCTCAAATTGCGCGATGCCGAATCCGGCACGGTCCTCGTGCGCACGGAGAATGCGCCGGGCGGCGCCCCACCTGTCGCGCTGACGTTCCGTAACCTCTACAAATCAAAGGCCCTGCTGTCGCGCAGCATGGACTGGGATGCGGATATTCACTATGCCGAAGCCAGCCCGGCGCTGCTGGCGTCGATCAAGACCGCCAGCGATATGGAATTGACGCTGGCGGGCGGAAGCTACGCCGTCAGCCTGTCCGGGCTCGCTTCGCGATTGGCAACGTTCCAGCGGTTCTGCGAAAAGGGCGTCATTGCCGACCCCGCGCATTTCGGGGAAGACTGACGCGCGATCCACGCTGGCGGTTTACGTGCTGCCGGCTTCGGAGTGAGGCCTTGCGGCCTCCGTTTTCAGCGAGATCGACTCCCACGCCGCGACGACGATCATGATCGCGGTGGTCACCATCGAGAGCAGCAGAGGCGACATCTCGCCGGCAAACCAGACGAGAACGCCGAGCGCAATGATCCCGACGCCGTGCGAGAGCTGCAGCCAGCCGCGAATGGTGTGCTTGAACAGGATGGTCCCGAGCAGGAACAATAGTGGTCCGCCGATCGCGCTCAGCACCGTCTTGAGATCGGAATGGCCGCCGGGATGTTTCAGCACGAGTTCGTCGGCGACCGCCGAAAGAATGATACCGGCGACGATCGGCATATGCAGGTAGGTATAGGCAAGCCGCGCCAGCCGCCCCGGCTCGCTCGATCTTGAGATCAGTTCGGACCCGGCTTCCGCGCCACGGTGGAAATAGATCCACCACATCGCGAGGCTGCCGATGAAGCTCGACGCGAAGGCGCCGAGCGTCTCGGCAGACCAGACCAGATCGGCGAGGGTCGCGCCGGTCACGACGATGGATTCGCCGAGTGCTATGATGACGAACAAGGCGCAGCGCTCGGCCATGTGGCCGCCCTCGACTGTCCAGTCCTCGATCGAGGACGCGCCGTATTTCGGGATCCAGAACCGCACCGCGGGCGAGAGATATTCGATTCCCAGCGCCACCGCCCAAAACACCAGCCGCGCATTTCCTTCCGCAAAGCCGCCCGCGATCCAGAACACGCCCGAGACCGACAGCCATGTCGTGATGCGGACTGCATTCAAGCGCGCCAGGGTTCGGGTGGGCGGTGTCGAGACCCACAGAAAGATCGTCCTCGAAACCTGCATAGCGGCGTAGGCGATGGCGAACCAGAGCCCCCGCGATTCGAACGCCTGCGGAATCGAGGTCGAGAGCACGAGCCCGCCGAGCATCAACACGAACAGCATGACCCGGACCGGCGTCGTTTCCGGATTGAGCCAGTTGGTGATCCAGGACGTGTAGACCCACACCCACCACACCGCGAGAAACAAAAGCGTCGTCTGCACCGCGCCAAGCGGGGTGAAGCGGCCGAGCAGCGTGTGCGAGATCTGCGTGACCGCGAACACGAACACCAGGTCGAAGAACAGTTCGGCGTAGGTGACGCGGCTGTGCTGGTTCGGCACGAGGGGGCGAAACAGCGCGCCGCGTTGATCGTCCCCCGCCATGGCAGTGCTACCCCGCGCCTAACCCTCCGGCACACCGGTCTGCAGCGCCAACGCGTGCAGCACGCCGCCCATCTGACCGCGCAGCGACTGATAGACGATCTGGTGCTGCTGGACCCTGGATTTGCCGCGGAACGATTCTGAGATCACGGTCGCGGCATAGTGGTCGCCGTCGCCGGCCAGATCGCGGATCGTCACCTCGGCGTCGGGAATTGCCGCCTTGATCATCGATTCGATATCGTGGGCGTCCATCGGCATCCAAAATCTCTCCAAATCCGGCGTTTCGAATCGCCGCCAGCCTAGCTGCGACGGCGCCGGAACTTAGCCCGGCCACCCTTCTACGTCACGCCCTGTGGCACTATATTCCCGATCCAGTCGCTGCAAAGCCCTTGATATCGCGGCTCGCGATCACAACGGGCTGACCAAAAAGGCTACCCTCGATGAAACTCCCCGGCCCCGACCACCCCATCACCATTACGGCGAACCCGAAGCGGGTCCGCGTCACCGCCGGTGGCGTCGTCATCGCCGACACCACCCAGGCCCTGACGCTGAAGGAAGCGAGCTATCCCGCCGTGCAATATGTGCCGCGCAGCGACGCCAATATGACGCTGCTGGCGCGCACCGAGCGGGTGACGCACTGCCCCTACAAGGGGGAAGCCAATTATTTCAGCATCAATGCCGGTGGCAAGACGCTGGAAAATTCGATCTGGACCTATGAGACGCCGTTCCCGGCCATGGCGGAAATAACGGGCCATCTGGCGTTCTATCCGGACAAGGTGAAGATCGAGGAAGTGGGCTGAGCACCTGATCAACCGTCAAGGCCGGGCAAGAGCGCGAAGTGCGTCTTCGCGCTCAAGCCCGGGCATGACGACGTCAGGGGTCTCGTTTGCCACCACCCCGCCGGCTCGCTGCAGCAGCAGTCGCACTCTCGTTGGACCTTGCTGAATCCGGTTCCCGGCGGCATCTTGGCGATCATCATCCTTGCCGGGGCGCGCATGACCACGATCTCCCACACGGGGGCGGCCGCCGAAGTCCCGGCGGCGCCAGAAGCCAAGGCGCGCGACGCCTCGCTCGACCGCGCACGCACCTTCCTGACCCTGGTGGTGCTGGTCCACCATGCCGTCATTCCCTACACCTATTTCGGTCATACCGACGCCAGGTCGTTCATCGGCTTCGACATGGTCGTGCTCGCCACCGACAGCTTCTTCATGGCGATGTTCTTTTTCCTGTCCGGACTGTTCGTGTGGCCGGGCCTCGGGCACAAGTCGCCAAGCACCTTCTTTCGCGATCGCCTGCTCCGGCTCGGCCTGCCCTTCGCGGTCGCCGCGTTCACGATCATCCCGATCGCCTACTACGCCATCGCGCTTCGGCAGAATCCCGACCTCGGCTTCTCGGCATTCTGGTGGAAGACGGTCACGTCAGGTCCCTGGCCAAGCGGCCCGGTCTGGTTCATCTGGGTGTTGTTGGCGTTCGATCTTACGGCGAGCCTGCTGTTTCGGATCTCGTCCCGCCTCGTCGATCCGATCAACCGGTTGTCGCAACGCGGCTTCAACCAGCCGGCCGTATTCTTCCTGTTTCTGCTGGCGGTCAGCGCTGCCGTTTACATTCCCTCGCTGCTCTATTTCGGTCCGAGCCGCTGGTTCGAATTCGGGCCGTTCGACGTACAGGCCAGCCGCCTGCTGCATTATTTCGCATACTTCCTGATCGGCGCGGGGATTGGGGCTGCGAATTTCGATCGCGGCGTGTTGAGCGCCGATGGACGGCTCGCGAAGAGCAGCTGGGGCTGGCTGGTCGCAACCCTCATTCCCTACTGCGGGATGTGGGGCATGATCTACATCAAGCGGGGAATATTGGATAATCCGCCCGTGCTGCCGCAGTGGTATCACTTCTTCTATGGCTTGTTCTTCGTCGCCTTCAGCGCGGCCATCCTGTTCGCGATCCTGGCGTATTTCCTGCGGTTCAAGCGATCGGCCTTCAGCGTGCTCGACCCGATGCAGGCCGACGCCTACGGAATGTTCCTGGTGCATTATCCGATCGTGCTCTGGCTGCAATACTGGCTGTTCGACTACGATCAGCCCGCGATCGTCAAGGCACTGGTCTCGTTCGTACTCACGGTGATCTTCAGCTGGGCGATGACGCGGGCGCTACGACAGATCCCGGGCGCGACGAAGGTGCTGTAAGCTTCATTCGGGCTACAAGAAATTCAAACGGCGCCGTTCATGTAAGCCGGCAACCAGCTTTCAAAACGGTGCTCGAGGCTCTTTACCGTCACCGGCGTCTCGCCGACGATGCTGATCGCGTCGCCACCAGTCGTTCCGATCCGCGCGCAAGGCACGCCGGCGCCCTGCATCTTCGCCAGCACCAGGCCGGCCTGTTCCTCCGGCACCGTCACGATGTAACGCGCCTGGTCCTCGCCATACAAATAAGCGTGCGGCACGATCGAGCCCGACGCCGCCAAAAGCCGAGCGCCGATGCCGCTCGAGATCGCCATTTCCGCCAGCGCGATCAATAACCCGCCGTCGGAGAGGTCGTGCGCGGCGGTCGCGGTGCCGGCGTGGATCATGCCGCGCACCACGTCGCCGTTGCGCTTTTCGGCCGCGAGATCGACCGGCGGCGGCGCCCCCTCTTCGCGGCCGCAGATGTCGCGCAGATAAACCGATTGCCCGAGCCAGCCATGGGTTTCGCCGATCAAAAGAATCGCTTCGCCCTCGGCCTTGAACGCCAATGTCGCGGATTTGGTGAAGTCGTCAAGCAGCCCGACGCCGCCGATCGACGGCGTGGGCAGGATGCCGCGGCCGTTGGTCTCGTTGTAGAGCGAGACGTTACCGGACACGACCGGGAAGTCGAGCGTGCGGCAGGCTTCCGAAATGCCTTTCAGGCAGCCGACGAACTGGCCCATGATCTCCGGCCGCTCCGGATTGCCGAAATTGAGATTGTCGGTGATCGCCAGCGGCCGCCCGCCGACCGCGGTGATATTGCGCCAGGCCTCCGCCACCGCCTGCTTGCCTCCTTCGAACGGATCGGCCTCGCAATAGCGAGGCGTTACATCAACGGTCAGCGCCAGTCCCTTCGGCCCGTCCTGTACCCGCACGACAGCGGCGTCGCCGCCGGGACGCTGCACGGTATTGCCGAGGATGACGTGATCGTATTGTTCCCACACCCAGCGCCTCGAACACAGTTCGGGCGTGGCGATCAGCTTTTCCAGCGCAGGCATGATTCCGATCGGCGGCTTCACCTCACGTGCATGGATCACCGGCAGCGTCGGCGACGGCACATGCGGACGGTCGTACAGCGGCGCCTCACTGCCCAATTCCTTGATCGGCAGGTCGGCCATCACATGGCCGCCATGCTTCACCACGAAGCGCTTGCTCGGTGTGGTGTAGCCGACAATCGCGAAATCCAGACCCCACTTGCGGAAGATCGCCTCGGCCTGTTTTTCCTTTTCGGGCTTCAGCACCATGAGCATGCGCTCCTGGCTTTCCGACAGCATCATCTCGTAGGCGCTCATGCCGGTTTCGCGGGTCGGCACCGCGTCGAGATCGAGATCGACACCGAGATCGCCCTTGGCGCCCATCTCCACCGCCGAGGAGGTCAGGCCGGCCGCTCCCATATCCTGGATCGCGATCACGCAATCGGCTTCCATGATTTCGAGGCAGGCTTCCAGCAGCAGCTTTTCGGCGAAGGGATCGCCGACCTGCACCGTTGGCCGCTTCTCGGCGGAGTCGTCGTCGAATTCGGCCGACGCCATCGAAGCGCCGTGAATGCCGTCGCGGCCGGTTTTGGAGCCCAGATAGACGATCGGCATGTTCACGCCGGAGGCCGCCGCATAGAATATCCTGTCGCTGTCGGCGAGGCCGACCGCCATCGCATTGACCAGGATATTGCCGTCATAGCGGGTGTGGAAACGTACCTGGCCGCCGACGGTGGGCACGCCGAACGAATTGCCGTAGCCGCCGACGCCGGCCACGACGCCCGACACCAGATGGCGCGTCTTGGGATGTTCCGGCGCGCCGAACGAGAGCGCATTGAGGCAGGCGATCGGGCGCGCGCCCATCGTGAACACATCGCGCAAAATGCCGCCGACGCCGGTGGTCGCGCCCTGATAGGGCTCGATGTAGCTCGGATGGTTGTGGCTCTCCATCTTGAAGACCACCGCCTGGCCGTCGCCGATATCGATCACGCCGGCGTTTTCGCCCGGTCCCTGGATCACCCAGGGCGCCTTGGTCGGCAGTCCCCGAAGATGGATACGTGAGGATTTGTACGAGCAGTGCTCGTTCCACATCGCCGAGAAAATCCCGAGCTCGGTGAAGGTCGGCACGCGGCCGATCAGCTCGAGAATGCGCTCATACTCGTCGGGCTTGAGGCCGTGGCTGGCGACGAGTTCGGGGGTGATCTGGGGCTGGTTCATGAGGCTCTTTGGGCGATTGAGGTCCCCTTATTAGGGAGATCGGAGGGAGCAGAAAAGGCCTTTTTAGGCGCATTTTCCCGCTGTCCATAGATTTGCGGGCGGTCCATGCATTGTCGGGGTTTGCACATCAGTTCTGGATCGGATTTAAGGATTCAAACCCCTCAATTGAAGGCCTTTTCACTTGGACGACATCACCAAATCCGCATTCCTCCACCGCCCCGATCTGCACGTCGAAACCGAGGGCGAATTCGCCGGCTGGCGCACCTGGATTCGCGACCACTTCGAATCCCATACCGGGCCGTTCTGGCACCGGATGGAGGACGACGGCAGCGTGCGCTGCGCTTTCCGGGTCGAGAAGAAGCACCTCAACGGCATGCGCAACGTCCATGGCGGCTGCTTCATGACATTCGCGGACTATTGCCTGTTCGCTTTTGCGACCCCGATGCTGCAGGGTCCGGGGGTCACGGTGTCGTTCGGCTGCGAGTTCATCGACGGCGCCCGCGAGGGCGAACTGGTCGAAGGCACAGGTGAGGTCATGCGGGCCGGCGGCTCGATGATCTTCCTGCGCGGCGT
>JBAQER010000038.1:0-4861 GCA_049286845.1 Bradyrhizobium sp. | reverse complement strand
CCCCCACCCGCCTCGCTTTGCTCGGCACCCTCCCCCGCAAGCGGGAGAGGGAAGAGCACAGCACCGCGTCCACTTTCTACGACTTGAAAAAGCTGTTGGCCGCATCCTTCGACGCGCGCTTTTTGGTCATCGCCGCCTGTAGCCGCTCGATCTCCTGTTGCATCAGCGCGATGCGCTCGGCCAGCTCCTCGACCGACAGCAGCGACAGCTCCTGCCCGATCTCGTGACTGACTTTCTTTCTCGGCTTGTCGTCGTCCTCGATGGCCATGCGTTCTACCCCGTGCTCGACATCCGTGGAGGCGGTTGCCAGCCGGAGCGCGGCTGGCTAATCAGGTGCCTCTTTCGAATTTCCCGCATTTCGCAAGGACAAACCATGGAAAAGCTGCCCGCGCAAATGACCGTGATCGGCATCAGCAAGCCCGGCGGTCCCGAGGTGCTGTTGCCCGAGACCCGCAGCGTTCCGGTGCCCGGACCGGGCGAAATCCTGGTCAAGGTTCTGGCCGCCGGCGTCAACCGGCCCGACGTCGCGCAGCGTTCGGGGGCCTATCCGCCGCCGCCCGGCGCCAGCGATCTGCCGGGTCTCGAAATCGCGGGCGAAGTGGTGGCGCTCGGCGCCGGAGCGAGCCGGCACAAGATCGGCGACAAGGTGATGTCGCTGGTGGCCGGCGGCGGCTACGCGCAATATTGCATCGCGCAAGACGGCCAGGCGATGACGGTGCCGCCGGCGCTGTCGATGCAGGAAGCAGGCGCAATTCCGGAAACCCTGATGACGGTCTGGCACAATGTGTTCGAGCGCGGCGGATTGCAGCCGGGCGAGACGCTGTTGATCCATGGCGGTTCCTCCGGCATCGGCACCATGGCAATCCAGCTCGCCAAGGCCTTCGGATCCAGGGTGATCGTCACCGTCGGATCGAAGGACAAGGCCGATGCCTGCCTCAATCTCGGCGCCGACAAGGCGATCAACTACAAGACCGAAGACTTCGTCGCCGTGGTGAAGGCCGCGACCGATGGCGCCGGCGCCAATGTCATCCTCGACATGGTCGGCGGCGACTACATCGACCGCAACTACGACGCCGCCGCGGTCGACGGCCGCATCGTCCAGATCGCGTTTCTGAGCGGACAGCCCAAGGCAAACGTTAACTTCTCCAAGCTGATGGTGAAGCGCCTGCATCACACCGGATCGACGCTGCGTCCCCGTAGTAATGCGGACAAGGCGGCGATGGTCGCCGCCATCGAGGCCAAGGTAATGCCGCTGTTGCGGGAAGGACGTGTCAAACCCCTGATGGACAGCACTTTCCCGCTGGAAAAGGCCGCCGACGCGCACCGCCGCATGGAGACCAGCGCACATATTGGCAAAATTGTGTTGGCGGTTTAGCGCTGGGCGAGCGATGCGAGGGCGGAAACCCTTTGATTTTCCTCGCTTTCATGTCATTTATCCCGCAACGCCGGTGCTTTCGCTTGGCCCGGAAAGCCAGTTGACCGCGGAGAACTGACATTGCGTCTGATCAGGTGCCTTGCGCCCCTCGCGCTGGGCCTCATGATTGTTGCCGCCGCGCCGCCGGCGCACGCCATCGACGCCGTCGGTGTCCGCAGTGACGCGCCCGCGATCGATCTCACCGCGGTGCTCGATCATCAGCGCAGCGACACCGACCGCATCCAGGTTTCCACCGCCCCGGGCACCGACGGCATTATCCGCCGCGTCGAGGTCCGCGCCCGCGAAGGCGGACAGAACTGGGTGGTGTTCGCGCTCGCCAACAACACCGACGACCAGCTCGACCGTCTGATCGTCGCGCCGCATTATCGCATCGTGTCGTCGGGCCTGCTGTGGCCCGATCTCGGACTATCGCGCATCGCCACCATCACGCCGTCGACCGGCGACCGCCCCGAACGCCAGGAGAGCGCGACCGCCGATATCTTCCGCATCACGCTCGATCCCGGCGCCGTCATCACCTTCGTCGCGGAGTTGCGCACCGACAAGCTGCCGCAGCTCTATCTGTGGGAGCCCGAAGCCTACAAGGACAAGGTCAATTCGTTCACGCTGTACCAGGGCATCGTGATCGGCATTTCCGGCCTGCTGGCGCTGGTGCTGACCATCCTGTTCGTGGTCAAGGGCAGCATCATGTTCCCCGCTGCCGCGGCCCTGGCATGGGCGGTGCTGGTCTATATCGGCGTCGACTTCGGCTTCTGGGGCAAGGTGCTCGACATGTCGAACAACGCCGAGCGGGTGTGGCGCGCGGCAGGCGAAGCGATCCTGGCCGCGACGCTGTTGGTGTTCCTGTTCGCCTACCTCAACCTCAGCCGCTGGCATGTGCGCTACTCCCACATCACCGTCGGCTGGCTGGCCTTTCTCGGCTCCCTTGTCGCGCTGGCGCTGTTCGATCCCGCGGTCGCCTCCGGCATCGCGCGGATGTCGCTGGTCTTGATCGCCTTCGCAGGCTTCGCGCTGATCGTCTATCTCTCGACCCACGGCTTCGACCGCGCGGTGCTCCTGATCCCGACCTGGTTCCTGCTGGTGGTCTGGGTGGTCGCGGCCGGCATGACGGTGGCGGGCTCCGTCACCAACGACATCGTCGGACCCGCGCTGCTCGGCGGCCTCGTGCTGATCGTGATGCTGATCGGATTTACGGTGATGCAGCACGCCTTCGCCGGCGGCGGCGCGACCACCGGCGTGGTCTCCGACGTCGAGCGCCGGGCGCTGGCGCTGACCGGATCGGGCGACCTGATCTGGGACTGGGACGTCTCGGCCGACAAGGTGTTCACCAGCCCGGAGACCGAAGCCCTGCTGGGCTTGAAACGCGGCACGCTGGAAGGCCCCGCCGCGAAATGGCTCGAGGTACTGCATCCGCTCGACCAGGACCGCTTCCGCGCCGCGCTCGACAGCGTGCTCGACCAGCGCCGCGGCCGGCTGGTGCAGGATTTCCGGCTGCGCACGCCGGACGGCCATTTCATGTGGTTCGCGCTGAAGGCGCGCCCGGTGGTCGGCTCCGACGGCGAAGTCTCGCGCGTGGTCGGCACGCTGACCGACGTCACCGAGAGCAAGAACGCCGAGGAACGCCTGCTGCACGACTCCGTGCACGATAATCTCACCGGCCTGCCGAACCGCCAGCTTTTCATGGACCGCCTCGGCGCGGTGGCCAATTTCGCCAAGACCATGCCGAACCTGCGGCCGACGCTGATGGTGATCGACCTCGACCGCTTCAAGCAGGTCAACGATTCCGTGGGCATCGCGGTCGGCGATTCCATCCTGCTGACGCTGGCGCGGCGGCTGACCCGTATCCTGAAACCGCAGGACACGCTGGCGCGGCTCGCCGGCGACCAGTTCGGCCTGATCCTGATGTCGGAGCAGGACCCGGCGCGCATCACCGCGTTCGCCGAGACCATCCGCAAGACCATCCGTGCGCCGATCGCCTTCAACGACCGCGAGATTTTTCTCACCGCCTCGATCGGGCTCGCGCTGTCCGATCCGCAAACGCAGCTGTCCGACGAGATCATCAAGGACGCCGAGCTTGCGATGTATCACTCCAAGCGGATCGGCGGCGACCGCATCGACGTCTACAAGCCGGCGATGCGCGCCCGCAAGACCGACCGGCTGACGCTGGAAAGCGAATTGCGCCGCGCCATCGAGCGCGAGGAAATCACCATTCTCTATCAGCCGATCGTGCGGCTGGAAGATCGCTCGATCGCCGGCTTCGAGGCGCTGGCGCGCTGGGACCATCCCAAGCTGGGCCGGATGTCGCCGGTGGAATTCATCTCTATCGCCGAAGAGATCGGCCTGATCGTCGATCTCGGCATGTTCGTGCTGGACCAGACGGCGAAGCAGCTCGCGATCTGGCAGCGCGCGATGCGGTCGCGCGAGCCGATCTTTGCCTCTGTCAACGTCTCCTCGCGGCAATTGCTGCGCCACGACCTGATCCACGACATCCGCACCGTGCTGTCGCGCTCCTCGGTGGCGCGCGGCACGCTGAAGCTGGAACTGACGGAATCGCTGGTCATGGAAAACCCGGAGCACGCCGCGCAGATGCTGACCCGGATCCGCGAACTCGGCACCGGGCTGTCGCTGGACGATTTCGGCACCGGCCATTCCTCGCTGGCCTATCTGCAGCGCTTCCCGTTCGACACCATCAAGATCGACCAGTCCTTCGTCCGCACCACCAGCCGCGGCACCCGCCCGGTGATCCTGAAATCGATCATCGCGCTGGCCCACGACCTCGGCATGGACGTGGTGGCGGAAGGCGCCGAGACCGATTCCGACGCCGTCGAGCTCTATCAGTTGGGCTGCGAATACGCACAGGGCTTTGCCTTCGGCGAGCCGATGGACGCCGACGCCGCGATGCGGCTGCTGACGGAAGAGCGGCTCGAGGCGGCGAGCTAGTTTTTCGTCGTCCCGGCTCTTCCCGTCGTCCCTGCGAAAGCAGGGACCCATAACCCCAGGCGGCAATTGTTGAAGCAAAGCCGTCGCCCCCGATTTTCAAACAACTTCCGTCGCGGCGTATGGCTCCCTGCTTTGGCAGGTACGACGTGGTGAGAGAATATGAATTCGCGATCTCGCGTCGCGAAGCGACCGAGGTTTGCCGTTGGTTCCTTCCTCACCCTCAAAGACGGAGGGTGCAGGGAATGCCGGGTGCGCGCTGCACCCGCGGTCTCGTGTGCAAGATGCACATAGAAGAGCGCACACGAGCATACAGGTTCAGCGGAGGCAATCCGGCCTTCCCTGCGCAGTGGTTTACGGCTTACTTCGCGCTCTTGTGTCTGCAAAATCCGGCAGAATGTGCGAACGGGCGGTTCTGACCAACCGCCCGTCGCTGGATCTGAGCCCGTTCGTGCTCGAAGGCCACGAGAGCCTGTCGGGGAGCGTGGGACA
>JBAQER010000037.1:0-2630 GCA_049286845.1 Bradyrhizobium sp. | reverse complement strand
CCGCTCGTCCATGTAGATCGCCCGGTTGAGCTCGAGCTGGATGGTGTGCAGTCCGCTTGCCGGATTGCCGTAGTGCTCGGTGATGAAACCGCCGGCATAGGGCTTGTTGCGCCCGACCGAATAGCCGAGCTGAGTCATGGTTTCCTCGACCATGTCAGGCAGCACGGCCGCGCAACTGGTGCCGTAGCGGTCGCCGATCACCATGTCAGGCCGCCGCGGCTCGTCGCGCGAGATGCCGATCGAGGGCATCGAATGGCAATCCACCACGATCACAGTGCCGAACGCCTGATGCGCCTTGTTGATCAGCCGGCGCAGCGCGCGGTGATAGGGCTTGTACAGCGCCTCGATCCGCGCCAGTGCGTCGTCGACCGAAAGCCGCTCGCGATAGATTTCCTGGCCGTCGCCGACCACGCGCGGGATGGTGCCGAGACCGCCGGCCACCCGCATCGACCGTGTATTGGCGAAGCTCGGCAGCCGTCCTGCAAACATCCGGGGATCGAGCTCGTAGGGCTCGCGGTTGACGTCGACATAGGAGCGGGGAAAGTTGACCCGAACGGTCGGAAAACCGCGATCGCTGAGATCGGCGATCAGTTCGTCCATGAAGGAATCTTCGGAGCGGCGCAGCGCGGTGAGGTCGATCCGCGAGGCGTTGAGGAAGTCGTGCGGATAGACCGAGCCGGAATGCGGGGAGTTGAAGATGATCGGCGCCCGCCACTCGGCCGGCTCCACGATCTCGAACGGTGGCGACAGTTCGCCATCAAGCTGGGGCATCGTCGGGCGCCGTCCCTGCGTTCCGCGGCTCTGGAGGCGTCGATTCCGCCAGAAAAACGGAGGTTTTATGGGAATGCATTGTCGGTAATCACGACCATTCTGCCAAGCGAAAAAAGTTTGAAGCGTCTGGAACGTATCTTAACGGCCGAAAAATGCCCGGCTTCATTGCCTTGCAGCGTATTCGGGTACAGAAATAGTGCCGCCAGCCAGCCGCCGCGCGCCGTCCGCTTTCACCCGAAATTTACCGTCTGTCGGGCTTAGTGGATGGACTGTCCTCCAATTTGGATTCGACGCCCCCTGCCATGCACAAGATCCTCCTCGCCGAAGACGACAACGACATGCGACGCTTCCTGGTCAAGGCGCTGGAAAACGCCGGTTTTCAGGTCTCGCCGCACGACAACGGCATGTCCGCCTATCAACGGCTGCGCGAGGAGCCGTTCGAAATGCTGCTCACCGATATCGTGATGCCCGAGATGGACGGCATCGAACTGGCGCGCCGGGCCTCGGAACTCGATCCCGACATCAAGATCATGTTCATCACCGGCTTTGCCGCGGTGGCGCTCAATTCGGATTCGGAGGCGCCGAAGAACGCAAAAGTGCTGTCGAAGCCGGTCCACCTGCGCGAATTGGTTAGCGAAGTGAACAAGATGCTGGCGGCCTGATTCGGCGGCTTTATCCGGCGGAAGCCTGCTTGCCTGCCCGCTTTGGAGCCGATATACGGACCCCACCCGTAAAGACCACCTCTTAAAGAGGGGCGCGTAGCTCAGCGGGAGAGCACCTCGTTGACATCGAGGGGGTCACAGGTTCGATCCCTGTCGCGCCCACCATCTAACGCCCACCATCTAAATTGATGATTTTTGGATGGTTTTCCGGTCCGGATCTCAAATTCAAGAAGCCAGATTGCCAACGGTCTGCCGGGACGGTGCCGAAGTCAGAACCAGCGACTGGCCGCATTCCTCGACGGTCACCGCTGCGTCTTCATCCATGACGACGATGGTGACGTTCCATCCTTCACTGGCCCACACCCGCGCCTTCGCAATCGCTATCAGCGAACTGTTTCTCTTCATTCTCACGGTTTCGCAGTCCCGTTCCGCGACGATCTCAAAGGCCATATGATTTTCCCCGTAGGCTTCTACGAGGCCCACGGTCGTCCGGACGTTTGACCGCAGTTCGCCGGGATGGTGTCGATATGGCGGCGCGGCCGGGCCGAAATCGGGCAGGCTGGTTCCATTCGCCACACGGGCCGCGGGCGGAGACCGCCGCGGCAACGCGGCGCGGCTATGCGGTGTTTCCCGTTCCGTCCTCAGGGCTGCCTCAGGGCTGCGCGGCGATCCGGCGCGGCGTCTCGTGCACGGCCATCTGTCCGTCCGGGCAGATCTGCGCCTTGATCTGGTCGACGACTTTGCGCGGGTCCATCTGCGGATTGCACAGCAGGATGTCGACCAGCAGCAGGCGATACTCCGGCCACGTCGTCAGCACGATGTGCGACTCGCCGAGAAAGATCGCGATGGTGAGGCCGTGCGGGACGTAGCGCACTTCGTATTCGCCGACGATGGTGGCGCCGACCGACTGCGCCGCGCTCTTGGCGGCTTCCGCGAGCGCCTGCGCGTCGTGTATGACGTCGGGGCACTCGTACAGCTCCGCGAGAATATGGGTCATCAGCATCGAAGCGCTCCTTCGGTCCGGACCGGATCCGAATGCCTGGCCCAACTCGCATTTGATGCGGGTGTGTGCTAGACCATCGATTCCATGAAGCTTGTTCTATTGTTCGGGGATTCATCTGACGAGGGAAGCCTTGTAGCCTGACCGGGTTTGATTCGTGGAATGAGGCAAAGGTCATGGCGACATCGCGACGACCG
>JBAQER010000036.1:0-1892 GCA_049286845.1 Bradyrhizobium sp. | reverse complement strand
GCTCAGCCTGGGAAGACTGAGGTCGGCGCCGGCGAGCTGAAGCAGGGTCTTGGCGACGGTCATGGTTGCGTAATTTTCCGATTGCTGGTTGCCGATGGCCGAACATAGCGAAAAGCATCCTGCTTTCACGCAGGAATTGTGCGACCAATGGCTGCAATATTGCAGGAAGCGGCGCCGTCGTGATAACGGAGAGCATGAACTGGGATGATCTCCGCATCGTTGCCGCGGTCAGGGACGAAGGCACCTATGCCGGCGCCAGCGCGCGGCTGCGGATCGACGAGACGACGGTGGGCCGGCGTCTGGCGCGCATCGAGCGCGCGCTGGGCCTGAGACTGTTCGAGGCCGTCGACGGCGTGCGCAGGCCGACCCGGCAATGCGAGGCAGTTCTCGCGCATATCGAGGCGATGGCGGCGCACGTTGCCGACATCGGCAAGGTCGGCGAGAGCCTGCCGGGTCTGACCGGACGCTTCCGGATTGCGTCCACCAATGCCATTGCGGAGGAACTGTTGGCTCCGCGCGCCTGCCGTTTACTGGTGCCGAACCCGGGCCTGAGCCTGCATTTCCTCACCTCCAGCGAGAACGTGAAATTCTCGCGCTGGGGTGCCGATCTCGCCATTCGCTTGCGAAAACCCGACAAGGGCGATTTCACGATTTCGAAGCTTGCTGAAGTCAGGCTGTATTTTTTCGAGCCGGCCGCCGCGCCCGATTTCGAGCCGGCGATCTGCAGCTATCCGGATGACCTCGACCTCACTCCGGAATCCCAGTTCCTGAAGGCGAGGGGACTGCAACAGCGCGCGCGCTGCATCACGGATAATGTCCGCATCATCAAAACGCTGATCCAGACCCATCAGGCCATCGGCATCTTGCCCGAACATTCTTGCGAGGAGTTGCTGTCGGACCGCGGCCTGCGCGCCACGCTGCTGCCGCGGCGCCGCGACGTTTGGCTGCTGGTGCAGAACCATCTCAAGCGCGATCCCGCGGCGCGCGCCGTGATCGACTGGGTTCGCGACTGCTTTGAGGAATTTTCGAGGGCATAGGCGGGACAGTGACTGGCGCAAGAACCGCTTATTGTCATGCGTGGGCGAGTTTTCCCCGGCAAACAAAAACCCCGGCATCGCTGCCGGGGTTTTGCATTCTTGATACTTGCCTGAGAGGCTGGATCAGAAGTCCATGCCGCCCATGCCGCCGCCCGGGGGCATGCCGCCGCCGGCCGGAGAGTTCTTCTTCGGCAGTTCGGCCACCATGGCTTCGGTGGTGATCAGCAGAGCCGCAACCGAAGCTGCGTTCTGGATCGCCGCGCGGACCACCTTGGTCGGGTCGATGATGCCCTTGGTGACCAGGTTGCCGTATTCGCCGTTCTGCGAGTCGAAGCCGTAGGCGTACTGCTCCTTCTCGAGGATCTTGCCGACGATGACGGAACCGTCTTCACCAGCGTTGATCGCGATCTGGCGGGCCGGCGCGGACAGCGCCTTGCGCACGATCTCGACGCCGGTCTTCTGGTCGTCGTTCTGGGTCTTGATGCGCTTGAGCTGCTCGGAGGCGCGCAGCAGGGCGACGCCGCCGCCCGGTACGATGCCTTCTTCAACCGCCGCACGGGTCGCATGCATCGCGTCATCAACGCGATCCTTGCGCTCCTTGACCTCGACCTCGGTCGCGCCGCCGACGCGGATCACCGCGACGCCGCCCGCGAGCTTGGCCAGACGCTCCTGCAGCTTCTCGCGATCGTAGTCCGAGGTGGTTTCCTCGATCTGCGCCTTGATCTGCGTAACGCGGGCTTCGATGTCGGCCTTCTTGCCGGCGCCGTTGACGATGGTGGTGTTCTCCTTGTCGATCATCACCTTCTTGGCGCGACCGAGCATGGCGAGCGTGACGTTCTCCATCTTGATGCCGAG
>JBAQER010000035.1:0-6213 GCA_049286845.1 Bradyrhizobium sp. | reverse complement strand
AATTTCGCCGCCGTGGTGCAGTCGGTCGAGCAGATGAAGCTGTTGACCATCCTGACCACCGCCGACATCCGGGGCGTCGGTCCCGGCGTCTGGAACGGCTGGAAGGCGCAGCTGTTGCGTACGCTGTATTATGAAACCGAGCCGGTGCTGACCGGCGGCTTCTCCGAGGTCAATCGCGCGCAGCGCATCGAGGTGGCGCAACGGGAGTTTCGCGCGGCCTTCACCGAATGGCCGGAGGCGGAACTCAACGCCTATATCGGGCGGCACTATCCCGCCTACTGGCTCAAGGTCGAACTGGCGCGCAAGATGCGCCATGCCCGCTTCCTGCGCGCCAGCGAACAGGCCGGCCACAAGCTGGCGATCAATGTCGGCTTCGACGAGGCGCGCGGCGTCACCGAGCTGACCATTCTCGCCACCGACCATCCCTGGCTATTGTCGATCATCGCCGGCGCCTGCGCCTCGGCGGGCGCCAACATCGTCGACGCGCAGATCTACACCACCACCGACGGCCGCGCGCTCGACACCATCGCAATATCGAGAGAATACGACCGCGACGAGGACGAGGGCCGGCGCGCGACCCGGATCGGCGAGATGATCGAGGACGTACTGGAGGGCAAATTGCGCCTGCCCGAAGTGGTGGCGCGCCGCGCCGCCGGACGCAAGATGCGCCCCTTCGTGGTCGAGCCGGAAGTCACCCTCAACAACCAGTGGTCGGACCGCTACACCGTGATCGAGGTGTCCGGCCTCGACCGGCCGGGCCTGTTGTATCAACTGACGACCGCGATATCGAAGCTCAACCTCAATATCGCCTCGGCCCATGTCGCGACTTTCGGCGAACGCGCCCGCGACGTGTTCTACGTCACCGACCTGCTCGGCGCGCAGATCACCGCGCCGACGCGGCAGGCCGCGATCAAGAGCGCGCTGATCCACCTGCTCGCCAGCGAAGACGCGGTCGCCAAGCCCGCGGCCTAGATTTCCACGCCTTCGTGCTGCAGCAGCCAGCGCTTGCGCTCGATGCCGCCGCCATATTTGACCAGCGCACCATTGGCTCCGATCGGACGATGACAGGGCACGACGACGCTGAGGGGATTGGCGCCGTTGGCGTGCCCGACCGCGCGCGCCGCCCTGGGCATGCCGAGTTTCGCCGCCAGCTCGCCGTAGCTCATGGTGGCGCCGGGCGGAATTTTGGGCAACGCGTTCCAGACCTTGCGCTGGAACGGGGTGCCGGCGACGCGCCACTCGATCGCGTTCAGGCGATCGAGCTCGCCCTTGAAATAGCCTGTCAGCGCGGCCCTGGTCTCAGCAGGTGCCCGCGCTGCTTTCAGCGCCACCGTCCCGTATTGCCGCAGCAGCAGTGCCCTCATGCGCGGCTCGCAATCTTCCCAGTCCAGCGCGCGCAGAACCCCGTCGGCGGCGCTGACCAGCAACGCCGTTCCAATCGGCGTTCGCAACCGGTCGAGGCCGAACGTTTCGGGTGGCTTTGCGCGCATGGGCTGGTCTCGCGGGTCTCGGGCGCCATCATTCCGGGCTGACGCAGCGATGGACCGTCGCATTTTTCATGACGAGCGTGTTAGCGTCCACCCGAAACCCGCCATGGGTACTTGAGGGTTCTTCGGGGGAAGGCAACATGATCTTTATCGCCAATCTGCTGGTGGCGCTGGTCGCCGTGCTGCACGTCTATTTTCTGGTGCTGGAGATGTTTTTGTGGACCAAGCCGCTGGGCCTGAAGACGTTTCGGAACACGCCGGAGAAGGCGAATGACTCGGCGGTGCTGGCCGCCAATCAGGGGCTCTACAACGGGTTCCTTGCGGCAGGCCTGGTGTGGGGACTGATCCAGAGCACCCCTGCCTTCGCGTTCCAGACCAAGGTGTTCTTCCTGCTCTGCGTGATCGTCGCCGGCGTCTACGGCGCGGCTACCGTCAGCCGCCGGATATTGTATGTGCAGGCGGCCCCCGCCGCGGTCGCATTGATCCTGCTCTGGCTGGCGTAAGTTCGAGCACCGTTGCCGACGGCGTTGTATTGCAATGCCACATGCGTTCATCCAGTATCCCGGCAGCGACGGCGTCCGTCACCACCGGACAAGACCGTCGGCACAATAAACATATGAGGAAAGCAGCGATATGAGGAACGGTATTTTTCATCTGGTGACGGGAACGGCGGTTGCGATCGCGCTGTCGGCTTCGCCCGCATCGGCGCAAAAGAAATACGACACCGGCGCAACCGATACCGAGATCAAGATCGGCCAGACCAATCCGTTCAGCGGCCCGGCTTCGGCGTATGCCACCATCGGCAAGACCCAGGCCGCCTATATCAAGATGATCAACGACCAGGGCGGCGTGAACGGCCGCAAGATCAATCTGATCCAGTATGACGACGCCTACTCACCGCCCAAGGCGGTCGAGCAGGTGCGCAAGCTGGTCGAGAGCGACGAGGTGTTGCTCACGTTCCAGGTCCTCGGCACGCCGTCGAATGCCGCCGTGCAGAAATATCTCAACACCAAGAAGGTGCCGCAGCTGTTCGCCGCCACCGGCGCCTCGAAGTTCACCGACCCGAAGAATTTCCCGTGGACGATGGGCTTCAACCCCAACTATTTCGTCGAAGGCCGCATCTACGGCCAGTACATCATCAAGAATTATCCGAACGCCAAGGTCGGCATCCTCTATCAGAACGACGACCTCGGCAAAGACTACCTGAACGGCATCAAGGCCGGCCTCGGCGACAAGGCGGCGAAGATGGTGGTCGCGGAAGCCTCCTACGAAGTCTCCGATCCGACCGTCGATTCGCAAATCCTCAAGATCAAGGACGCCGGCGCGGACCTGTTCTTCAGCGCCTCGACGCCCAAGCAGGCGGCGCAGACGATCAAGAAGATCGCCGAACTCGCCTGGAAGCCGGTGCATATCCTCGACATCAACGCCACCTCGGTCGGCGCCGTGATGAAGCCGGCAGGGCTCGAGGCCTCCAAGGGCGTGATCAGCGTCAACTACGGCAAGGATCCGCTCGATCCGACCTGGAAGAACGATGCCGGCATGAAGAAGTATTTCGAGTTCATGGCGAAGTACTATCCCGATGGCGACAAGGACTCGAGCTTCAACTCCTACGGCTACTCGACCACGCAATTGCTGATCCATGTGCTCAAGCAGTGCGGCGACAATCTGACCCGCGAGAACGTCATGAAGCAGGCGGCCAGCCTGAAGAACGTACAGCTCGACCTGTCGCTGCCGGGCATCGTCGTCAACACCACGCCGAACGACTACCGGGTCAACAAGCAGTTGCAGATGATGAAGTTCAACGGCGAGCGTTGGGAGCTGTTCGGCCCGATCCTCGAAGACACCGGCCCCGCGGGCTAGTCTTTCTCATCTTGGAACCCACGATCGGCGGCCTTTCGGGGCCGCCGATTTCGTTGGGATATTACTTCGGAATTTCGCCGAAGCTCTTTCCGACCGGCAGCACCGCGTGCCTGATCAGGCGCGAGTCCTCGACCGCCGCCTGCCGGTGTTTCACCGCCTCCCGGTAGACCGGATCGCGAATCATCTCTGCGAACGCGGCAACGCTGGGGTATTCGGCGATGAAGCAGTGATCCCAGCGCTCGTCTGCCGGTCCGATCAGCATCAATTCGAACCGGCCCTGCCACACGATCCGGCCGCCCAGCCGTTCGAACACCGGCCCGCTTTCCCGGCCATAGGCCGCATAGGCTTCCGCGCCGGTGGCCTGGCGGCCGTCGGGATAGGCCGCCCGTTCCCGCAGCCGGACCAGATTCAGCATGTGAATCGGGCCCGGGCGATCATTGGCCCTGAACTGCGCAAATACTTCCTTGGTCGGATCGATATGGCCCATGCAGCTTCCCTTTTTGCTTGGCACTGGCCGCTTTTACCACGCGCCGCCGCACCTCCTAATCCCGCGTTAATCTTTGCGTAACCAGCCCTTAAATTACGCCCGCTAGCATGCGGCGGGACCGGTGCGAGCGACGTTTGCGTATGGCGTGGGGACGAAAAAAGAGCGGCGGGCGCAAGGAGCCGCAATTCGGGCTCGCCGCGGCGCTGTCTGAATTGCGCCTCAGCCCGCAGGATCGTGTCGGCCCCGACGACGAGAGGCCGAAGAAACCGTCTCCCAAACGCAAGGCCGCCGATACCGGCGACGAGGCTCCACGCGAGCGCAAGCCACGCCCCGGGCGGGGCAGCGGCAGGCGCAAATCGAAGGCTCGTGCGCGCCGCGGCATTTCGCGCCTGTTCTACTGGGGCGCGGTGCTCGGCCTGTGGGCTTTCATCGCGGCGGTCGGCGTCGTCGTTTGGGTCGGCGCGCATCTGCCGGCGATCCAGTCGCTTGAAATTCCGAAGCGGCCGCCGACCATCCAGATCGTCGGCTTCGACGGCAGCGTGCTGGCGACGCGCGGCGAAATGGCCGGCACCAATGTCGCGCTGAAGGATCTGCCGCCCTATCTGCCGAAGGCCTTCATCGCCATCGAGGACCGCCGGTTCTATTCGCATTACGGCGTCGACCCGGTCGGCATCGCGCGCGCGGCGGTGGCGAACGTCATGCATCGCGGCGTCTCGCAGGGCGGCTCGACCTTGACCCAGCAGCTCGCCAAGAACCTGTTCCTGACGCAGGAACGCACGCTGCAACGCAAATTGCAGGAGGTCGAACTCGCGCTCTGGCTGGAGCGCAAGCATTCCAAATCGGAAATTCTCGAGCTCTATCTCAACCGGGTCTATTTCGGCTCCGGCGCCTATGGCGTGGAGGCGGCCGCGCAGCGCTATTTCGGCAAATCCGCCAGGAACGTCACGCTGGCGGAAGCCGCGATGCTGGCGGGACTGGTCAAGTCGCCGTCGCGGCTGGCGCCGAACCGAAATCCGGAGGGCGCCGAGAAGCGCGCCCAGACCGTGCTGGCGGCGATGGCGGACGCCAAATTCATCACCGATGCGCAGGCGCAGGCCTCGATCGGGCAACCCTCCTATAAGGTGAAGGCGGCAGGGGCCGGCACCATCAATTATGTGGCGGACTGGATCGGCGAAGTGCTCGACGATCTGATCGGCCAGATCGACCAGAACATCGTGGTCGAAACCTCGATCGACCCGAAGCTGCAGGGCGTCGCCGAAGCCGCCATCATCGACGAGCTGGCAGCGAAGAGCGTGAAGTTCAATGTCAGCCAGGGCGCGCTGGTGGCGATGACGCCGGATGGCGCGGTGCGCGCCATGGTAGGGGGACGCAATTACGCCGAGAGCCAGTATAATCGCGCGGTCACCGCGAAGCGCCAGCCGGGCTCGGCCTTCAAGCCCTTCGTCTATCTCACCGCGATCGAGGCTGGACTGACGCCGGAGACGATCCGGCAGGACGCGCCGCTCGACGTCAAGGGCTGGAAGCCAGAGAACTACACCCACGAATATTTTGGTTCCGTGACGCTGACGCAGGCGCTGGCGATGTCGCTCAATACCGTCGCGGTGCGGCTTGGCCTTGAAGTCGGGGCCAGGAATGTGGTGCGCACCGCGCACCGGCTCGGCATCTCCTCGAAGCTCGACGCCAATGCCTCGATTGCGCTCGGCACCTCGGTCGTCTCTCTCACTGAACTGGTCGGCGCCTATGCGCCGTTCGCCAATGGCGGCCAAGGGGCGACGCCGCATGTCGTGACCAAGATCCGCAACTCCGAAGGCAAGGTCCTGTACGCGCGGCCCGCCGATCAGCTCGGCCAGGCGATCGATCCGCGCCATGTCGCGATGATGAACAAGATGATGCAGGAGACCTTGCTGAGCGGCACCGCGCGCAAGGCGGAAATCCCGGGCTGGACCGCGGCCGGCAAGACCGGCACCAGCCAGGATTTCCGCGACGCCTGGTTCATCGGCTACACCGCCAATCTCGTGACCGGCGTCTGGCTTGGCAATGACGACAATTCACCGACCAGGAAGGCAACCGGCGGCGGCTTGCCGGTCGAGGTCTGGACCCGCTTCATGCGCGCGGCCCATCAGGGCGTGCCGGTCGCTGGCTTGCCGAACTCGCGCCAGGGCGGCTTCCTCGCCAACCTGATGCAGACGGCCTCACAGGTCAGCGCGCCCTCGACGCAGCCTGCAGCGGCCCAAGCCCCCGTCCCGCTCGCGCCGATTCCGCCGGGCGGGGCGTATCGGCCGCCGCCGACGCGAACATCGGCGCCCCCTGCGCCGAACGCGCGCCCCGAGGCGGCGGCGGGGCTGGATGGCTGGCTGGTGGATCGGCTGTTCGGACGAT
>JBAQER010000034.1:0-4081 GCA_049286845.1 Bradyrhizobium sp. | reverse complement strand
CACAACGCACGAATGAGCTCAACCAACCCATAAGGAAGAAATGGTCTACCGCACTCCAACTGACGTGAAGGAAGAATTCCGCGCCCATTCTCGGCGCGCACTCATCCTCACGAGTGTCGTCCATGAGAGCCATGCGGTGAAAGCTCATCTTACGAATGCGGAAACGCTGATCGGCGAGAAGGGCTCACCATTTTACGAGTATGGCCGCTTTGCCGATCCAGCTGGGGACTGGCTCGTCGTGCATGCCCTCACTGCGCAGGGGAACAGCGATGCAGCCATCGTCGCCACTAGGGCGTACCATGAGTTTGGAAATTTTCATGCTCTGATGTTCGTTGGCGTCGCTGGGTCGTTGAAGGAAGACATCCCGGTCGGTAGCGTCGTAGTTGGCGACTACATCTACAATGGGCAATCCCGAAAGGTGGTAGACACGGAAACGCTTGGCAGGCCTCATGGATTTCCCCCTGCACTAGAGCTTCTGACCGCCGCTCGAGGCCTTGTCTATTCCGGTGAGTGGAGAGATCTGTTACGTGCTCCGGCTGGAATGGAGCTGCCGGAAACGGCAAAGTACCCCTGCGTATTTCCGCCTGCGGCATTCATCAAGGGCATTGTTTCGGTCGAGGAAGTCGTCGCTGGTAGTGAATCGCCTAGCTACAGGCGGCTTCGTTCTCAATTCAATGACTGTGGCGCTGTCGAGATGGAAGGCTGGGGCGTTATGAACGCCGCACACTATGAGAACGCGTCGGCCATCATCGTGCGCGGTATCTCGGATATGTGCGCTGGCAAGGATCACGCGAATGACAAACTGCTTCAGCCCATCGCGGCCGCTCATGCCGCCGCATTCGCATTCAGCATTCTTTCGTTTCGGAGCAAGGTTCCGCCACCAGGCGGTCCCGTGGTGGATGGCGAAACGAAGCAGCCGGCAGCCGCGCAGGCAGCAGCCGAGGGTGATCCACATCCTGAAGAGCGCAGGATCGACTTCGTTATCAACTTCGATGGCTCGAAGGACGAATGGCCCAAGGAGAAGGTTGATACCGTTATCGAGCGTCTAAAGCAGGCGATCGGCGACGAGAAGATGACCCTAGTTCGCATTGAGTCCGGATCTGTTCGGCTCGTGGTGAGTGTCCGCGAAAATGATCTTGCGGCGATGGACCTGGCGAAGCTACGGGAGGCCATAGCGGATAGCGGCGTCACTCTGCTTGGTGCGACGCCATTGAAAATGGTCCGCGAAGCAGAGAAAGCCAAGAAAGCCTTGGCCGCGGCTTCGGCCGATCTTCTGGCTTGGGAAAAGACGCTTCCGAACGGCAGATGGTTGGAGAGGCCCGAGCGGGGAACCATTGAAGCCCGCTTTCAGCTCGACACAAGCTCAACGGTGCTACTTGGGGAGCCTGGCTCAGGCAAATCGGCACTTGTTTCGAAGATCGCTTCTGACCTACTCGTTCAAGGTGCCACCGTCTTCGCGCTGAAGTCGGACTTCCTTTCTACCGAGGTGCGAACCGAAACCGACTTGCAGCGCGAACTGCAGTTACCGGCTCCGCCCAGCGACCTCATTATCCTCCTGGCAGCGATGCAGCCGGTCTACGTCTTCATTGATCAACTGGACGCTCTCGCAAGCCAACTTGATCTTCGAAGCGGGCGATTAAACGTCCTGCTTAACCTGGTCCGTCGCATCGGCGGTGTGCCTAACGTTCATGTCCTGCTTTCTGCGCGTACCTTTGAATTCAACCACGACGTGCGACTACGGGCAGTCGAAGCGGAAGCAGTCACGCTGGCGCTTCCGCCATGGCATGAGGTGAAAGAACGGCTCGCCGAGGTTGGCATCGACTCCGATGTCTGGCCCGAAAAGGCACGAGATGTCGTGCGAATTCCGCAGGCCTTGAAGATCTTTATTGCTCTTGTGAGTGCGGGACGAACTGAGCCCTTCACCACCTATCAGGCGATGCTAGAGCAACTCTGGGGCGTCCGGATTGCGTCTGCCGACGATAAAGAGAATCTTATCGCGCTCGCCTCAGATCTCGCCGGACAGATGGCGGAGGAAGAGGCTCTTTGGCTTGCGGCCTCACGCTTCGACGATCGTTTGAATTCCCTCAAGCGCCTGGAAGCGCTCGGATTCATTGTCCGGTCGGAAAACAACCTCAGCGTCGCCTTTAGCCACCAAACGGTCTTCGACTACGTTCTTGCCAGGACCTTTGTTCGAAACGCAGGGCTGCTCTCGACGTACGTTCTTGAGCGCCAAGACTCATTGTTCGTTCGAGCAAAAGTCTGGTCGGCGCTCAACTATCTGCGGGAGGCCGAAGTCAAATCCTACGAGCGCGAGCTTCTTGAGATATGGAAGACGAAGGACCTGCGACGCCATCTCCGCCTCCTTCTGATCGAGTTCCTTGGACAGGTGAGTCATCCACTCGAATTCGAGAAGACGTGCATGGCCGAGGTGCTGAACTCGGCTGAACTCAGCCTGTTCGGCCTCAAGGCGATTGGCAGCGGTTCAGGTTGGTTTGCACAATTTGCTTCGACCGCCATTCGAGACGCGATGTCAGGCACCGACGCCGAAGCGGGCCAAGCGGTGAGGATACTTGCATCAAACTGGAAGGTGGATAGCGAGCGGGTCATTCGGCTCATCAAAGAGCGCTGGCTGCCCCATCTGGAGAGGGACGGGTATTCGTGGATGGCCATACATGAATGCCCGATTTGGACTGACGAAGTTGAAGAAATAGCGGGTGTGGTCCTTAAACGCAGTCCGATCTCGATTTGGCAGGTTGAGCATACAGCCCAAACCATTGCGGTAGAGCAGCCAGACGTGGCCGTGCGCATGGTTCGGGCCAAGCTCGATTTCCTCCTTGCTGAGGCGAAGAGCAGGCCAGAGCCGCCTCCCTTCCCCGATGATGGCACCGAGAACGAGAAGTCATCTTGGCACATTGAACATAGTCGAACGCAGGGATTCAAGAAGCTACTGGACGGTACGGAATGGAACGATCTGCCATCGCTAGCGGAAGCTGCGCCCGCATGGTTTCTCCAATATCTCTGGCCCTGGTACGTCGCCATCTTCTCGGAAATACTCGCCCGCTCAGAGAGCGAGAGCGTAAGGCATATCTATCCCGGGCAATACGTTCTCGAAATCGAATTGACGTCGTCTGAGGCTCGACCAGCAGCGCGGGAAAAGCCGCTGATGAACTCCCTCCAATTCGCGGTCGAGGAACTGGCCGCCAACGCGCCCGAAGGATTTTTGAAGTGGGCGGAAGAGAACTCGCATCTTGAGATATTGGCTGTCCAACAGCTGATCGCGCATGGGTTTAAAGTCGCGGCAGATAAGCTGGCGTCGAGGGCTCTTGATTGGCTGCTTCTCGATCCGCGCCGGTTCCAGCTGGGCACGATTCGTGGGTATCGGGACACGACGATCGACCTTGTGCGGGCGTGTGCGCCACATTGGGCGAAGGAGGTCGGTCGCTTTGAGAAGGCGATTCTCAGTTATCGCCCTCCAGTACCGGAACACCTCAAAGAGGCGGAACAGCGCAAGCTGTTCTCAGACGTGGTTCGAGCAACAAGGAAGGATCTACTTCAAGCTGTCGGCGACGAACGGCTGTCTCCCGAGAACCGCGAATTGGTGGCTACCGAACAACGCGCGTTGGGCGACCGCTTCGATCGCTCGATTAGGAAGGTTGAGGGCGGGTGGATAGGGTCGCCCATGGAAGCTGCCGCGATGGCCAAGGCCAAAGATCGCGACATCCTCAAGATCTTCCGCGAGATTCCCGACAACACAAATTGGGATCATCCGACCCATTGGATGCGGGGCGGCAACATTCAGCTGTCTCGGGCTTTCGCTGAATTCGCGAGGACTGATTCTGAGCGCGCAATCCGCCTCATGGAGCAGTTCGAGGCGCTCCAGCAGGAGCGGGCCGCCGGCTATGCTCTCGATGCGATGGCCGACGACGTTTCGAACGATAACCGCATCATCGACGCTCTCCTCGATTTCCATGCTCGCGGTTTCCAGGCTGAGGAATTTAGGGACTCAGCCGCGCGCGCCATCGAAAAGATCGCAAACAGAAATGCCGACATCAGTGACGAAGTGATCGGCATACTCGTGGAC
>JBAQER010000033.1:0-3771 GCA_049286845.1 Bradyrhizobium sp. | reverse complement strand
ATACTGCTCCGAACAGCAGCGAGATGTTCACGCCTTCACTTGTCACCAGCCCGGCATATCCGAACGCCAGGCCCATGGTGGCCTCGCGGACGCCCCAGCCGGCGATCGAGATCGGCAGCATGGTGATCAGCATCACCGGCGGAATCAGCTGAAAGATCTGGCCGAACACGACCGGCGCCGCGATCGACTGCACCACGCACCAGGCGATGACGATGGTGAGAACATGGACCAGCGACGACAGCACCGCGATTTTCGGTCCGCGCTGCCGGCTGAAGATGACGCGGTTGGCGATCACCGAGCAGGCGTGCAGGTGATGCGTGCCCCACCACCGCTTCAGCCACGGCCATGGCAACCTGCCAAGGATCAGGAATCCCGTTCCGCCCGCAAGGGCCGCGAGATCGACGAACAGCAGCGCCGATCGGCCATGCGGATCGCTGATCAGCTTGTAACTCCATGGCAGGCTTGCCACGATGATGACCGCAAGCGCGATCAGGCCGATCGCGCGGTCGACGAAGATGGAGTAGGTCGCGGCGCGCCATCCGGCGCCGGCGCGCGCCAACAGCCATAGCCGCACCGCGTCGCCGCCGATCGAGGACGGCAGCGTCTGATTGAAGAACGTCCCGATGACGTTGTAGCGCATCGCCTGCGCGGTTCCGAGCGGCGCGCCGCATTCCGCGCTGATCTCGCGCCAGCGCAGCACGCCGACGAAGATCTGCAGGAACGACACCGCGATGGCGAGGCCAATCCAGCCCAGGCTGGCGACGTTGAAGCGCGAGGCGAGTTCGTAAAAATTGACCTTGCGGAGCGCGAGATAGAGCAGCGCCGCGGAGATCAGTATTTTTGCCGCTGAAAGCAGTATCCGGCGCATATCGCTCGCGCTCTCGGGTTTGAGAATGTGTCAGAAAAACGCGATCCGGTGGCCGGGCGTTGGATTTCGACCGCCTTGGTATGGTTTTGAAGTCGATATGGCAATAGCCGGCCAAACGGGTATTGCCGCACCCTCGACACGGCGGGTAAAGAGGGCCGGCCGGAGCGGCCGCAGCTGAAATCGATACCCTCGAGGAAACGATGGCGGATCAAACAATATTGGTCACGGGTGCGGCCGGCTTTATCGGCTTTCACGTTGCCCGCCGGTTGCTGGCGGAAGGCCGCAATGTTTTCGGTCTGGACAGCCTCAACAGTTCTTACGACCCTGCCTTGAAGCAGGCGCGGCTGAATATCCTGCGCGAACATCCGCGGTTCGATTTCGTCCAAACCGACATTGCGGATCGCCGGTCGATGGCGTCGCTGTTTCAGCAATACCGGTTCGCTGTGGTGGTTCACCTGGCGGCTCAGCCCGGCGTGCGCTATTCGATCGACAATCCTCACGCTTACGTCGACGCCAATCTCGAAGGTTTTGTCAACGTCCTGGAAGGATGCCGGCACAATGGATGCCGTCACCTGATTTATGCGTCGTCCTCGTCGGTATACGGCGTCAACGCAAAGCTGCCGTTTTCCGTCGATGACAGGACGGATCATCCGATCAGCTTCTACGCCGCGACCAAGAAGGCCAATGAAGTGATGGCTTATTCCTACAGCCATCTCTATCGTCTTCCGGTCACCGGCCTGCGGTTCTTCACTATCTACGGGCCGTGGGGACGGCCCGATATGGCGGTTTTCCTGTTCACCAAGGCAATCGCCGAGGGCACGCCGATCAGGCTTTTTAACCATGGCAGGATGCGGCGGGATTTTACCCATGTCGATGACGTCAGCCGTGTAGTATTGCGCCTTGTCGATCGGATTCCGGCAAGTGAAGGTGAAGCCGGACGGCCGCCGGCCAAGCTCTACAATGTCGGTAACAATCACCCGGAAGAACTCATGCACGTCGTGTCAGTTCTGGAGAAGGAGTTGGGCCGCACGGCGATAAAGGATATGTTGCCGATGCAGCCCGGCGACGTCATGGAGACTTTCGCGGATGTCGATGACCTGATGCGGGACTTCGGCTTCCGGCCCGAGACGTCCATCGAGGCTGGTCTGCGCGATTTCGTCGCGTGGTATCGCAGTCACTACAAGGTTTGAGGCGCCGATGGCCAGACGCATTATCCCCCTGATCATGTGCGGCGGCGCCGGGACGCGGCTGTGGCCGGCCTCGCGCGAGGTCCATCCGAAACAGTTCCTGCCGCTGTTCGGACCGCGTTCGACCTTTCAGGACACGATGCTGCGAGTGTCGGATGCGGCGCTGTTCGAGCGGCCGATCGTCATCACCAACACCGCCTATCGCTTCATGGTGCTGGAGCAGCTGGCCGAGATCGGGCTCGAGGCCGATGTCGTGCTGGAGCCGATGCGGCGGGATTCCGGGCCGGCGATCGCGGCCGGCGCTGCCTTTGCGCAGACGCGCGACGGCGAGGCGATCGTGCTGGCACTCGCCGCCGATCACGTCGTGCGCGACACGGGCGCGTTTCTCGCCGCCTGCCGGCAGGGCCTGGCGGCCGCCGAAACGGGGCGCATCGTCACCTTCGGCGTTGCGCCCGAGCGCGCGGCCACCGAATACGGCTACATCAGTCCGGGCGAGGCGATTGCCGGGGCGGTCCGCAGCGTCGCGAAATTCGTCGAGAAGCCGGATCTGAAGACGGCGGCCGACTACGTCAAGGCGGGCTATCTGTGGAACAGCGGCAACTTCATGTTCCGCGCCTCGGTGCTGCTCGATGAATATCGCAACGTCGACGCGGACAGCGTGCAGGCCGTCACCGATGCCGTGACCAAAGCCGGACGCGATCTCGGATTCATCACGCTCGATCCCACGGCGTTCGGATCGGCGAAGGCGATCTCGATCGATTATGCCGTGATGGAAAAGACCGCGCGCGCCGCGGTGGTGCCGGTGTCCTGCGGCTGGTCCGATGTCGGCTCCTGGCATGCGGTCTGGGAATTGGCGGACAAGGACGCCCAGGGCAACGCCGCGCAGGGCGCCGCCGTGTTCGAGGACTCGCGCAACTGCAACGTCTCGACCGACCGGGCGCTGGTGGCGCTGGAGGGGGTCGACGATCTCGTGGTGGTGGCGACGCAGGACGCCGTGCTGGTGTCGCGGCAAAAGGACGCCAACGGGCTGAAGCGGCTGGTGGCGAAACTCAAGACCGTCGCGCCCGAAGTCACCGAGGATCACATCAAGGTGCATCGTCCCTGGGGCAGTTACCAGTCGGTCGACAATGGCGACCGTCACCAGGTCAAGCGCATCATCGTCAAGCCGGGCGGCCGGCTGTCGCTGCAGAAGCATCACCATCGCTCCGAGCACTGGATCGTGGTGCGGGGCGCGGCGCGGGTGACGGTCAACGAAACGGTCAAGACCGTGCACGAGAACGAATCGATCTATATCCCGATCGGCGCGGTGCACCGGCTGGAAAACCCCGGCAAGATTCCGCTGGAACTGATCGAGGTCCAGACCGGCAGCTATCTCGGCGAGGACGATATCATCCGCATCGAGGACGACTACCAGCGCTCATGAGCGGCGGGAGCTGTTGGTTCGGCGTCGAACCGAGATCCTCTGGGGCCATGTGCGCTGCCCAAGCGGGCGGCAGGGCGGTGTAATTTTTTGAATCAAAACGTGTCCGGGATCGCCTCTCTGCATTCGCCACGTGTGTGGCGACGTGCTAGGAGAGCGACCGGGATATTCGTGACGTGGGGATACCGGGGTTGAGAAGATGAGTTCCAAAGGGGCCGCATCGGGGGTGAAGGCCGAGGCGAAGCGTTCGCTTCGCATCGGCGTGATCGGCGCAGGCGTCATGGGCAGCAATCACG
>JBAQER010000032.1:0-2541 GCA_049286845.1 Bradyrhizobium sp. | reverse complement strand
GGGCGCTGCCAGTTCTCCTGGCTGAAGGCGAAGAGGGTCAGCACGTCCACCCCCGCCTCGACGCATCCCTCCACGCACTCCCGCACCGCGGTCATGCCGGCCTGGTGCCCGGCGGTGCGCGGCAGGTCGCGCCGGGCGGCCCAGCGGCCGTTCCCATCCATGATGACGGCAATGTGCCCGGGGACGCTCCCCTGCACCCGGATGCTGCCCAGGAGCTCCTCGGCGGGCGCGGTCACACCTCCATGATCTCCGCTTCCTTGGTGTGAATCACCGCGTCAATCTGCTTGATGTGCTCATCGTGGATCTTCTGGATTTCCTTCTCCGCCCGGGTCTTCTCGTCCTCCGAGATGTGCTCCACCTTCTTGATCTTGTGGAGCGCGTCGGTCCGCCCGTGCCGGATGGCGACCCGGCCTTCCTCGGCCAGCTTGTGGACGACCTTGACCAGCTCCTTGCGGCGCTCCTCGTTGAGTTCGGGAATTCGCAAGCGGAGCACCTGCCCTTCGGTGGCGGGACTCAATCCCAGATTGGAATCGACGATCGCCTTTTCCACCGCCTTGACCATCGACTTGTCCCATACCTGCACGGAAAGCAGCCGCGGTTCGGGAACGCTGATGGTGGCGAGCTGATTGAGCGGCATGTGGGTGCCGTAGGCATCGACCTGCACCGGCTCCAGCATCGAGGCTGCGGCGCGGCCGGTTCGCAGGCCGCCCAACTCGTGCTTGAGCGCCTGGGTGGCGCCCTGCATGCGGCGCTTCAATTCGTTGATGTCGAAACTACCCGTGGGCATAACGCTCTCCCCTCCTGAAAACTGTTCGTCGAGGCCGTCAGGCTCGCGCACGCCGGATGCGTCACCAGCCCATCAGCCGGCGACGATGGTGCCGTGGCCGGTGCCGCGCAGGATCGCGCCTATCGAACCCGGCTCGGCGATCGAGAACACGATGATAGGCAGCGACGTCTCGCGGGCAAGCGCGAATGCGGTCGCATCCATCACCTTGTAGCCGCCTTCGATCGCCTGTGAATGCGTCAAGCGGTCGAACCGCTTGGCGGACGGGTCCTTTTTCGGATCGGCGGTGTAGACGCCGTCGACATTGGTGGCCTTCAGCACCGCATGGGCGCCGATTTCGGCCGCCCGCAACACCGCCGTGGTATCGGTAGTGAAGAACGGATTGCCGGTCCCGCCGCCGAGCAGGACGATTCGGCCCTCGGCGAGATATTTGTGCGTCGCACCTCGGGTATAGAGTTCGCAGACCTGCGGCATCACGAAGGCCGACAGCGCCCTGGCCGGGGCCCCGCGCCGCTCGATCGCGGCTTCGAGCGCAAGGCAGTTCATTACGGTGGCCAGCATGCCCATGGTGTCGCCGGTCGGCCGGGATACGCCGCGGGAGGATACTTCGACGCCCCGCACCATGTTGCCGCCGCCGACGACGACCGCGACCTCGACGCCAAGCTGCCGGGCGGCGATCAGGTCGCCGGCGATCCGGTCGATGGTCGGCTGGTCCATGCCGAACGAATGCGCGCCGGCGAAATATTCGCCCGAAAGCTTGATCACCACCCGACGATAGACCGGCTCAGCCATTGTTAGTCGCTTTCCCCTGGCCAGCGCGGCCGCTCCGGCGCGAGCACGCCGGAAGGAACACTTCCGGCCGTTATTTCTTGCCGCTGGCGGCGGCGACCTCGGCCGCGAAATCGGATTCCTGCTTGTCGATTCCCTCGCCCAGAGCATAGCGCACAAATCCCGTGATCTTCACAGGCGCGCCGATCTTGCCCTCGGATTCCTTGACCGCCTGGGCGACCGATTTGGCGTTGTCATGGATGAAGGCCTGCTCGAGCAGGCAGACTTCCTTGTAATAGGTCTTCAAACCGGACTCGATGATCTTTTCGATCACGTTCTCGGGCTTGCCCTGCTGACGGTATTTGTCGGCCAGCACGTCCTTCTCGCGCTTTACGACCGCGGGATCGAGCCCCGCCGGATCCAGCGCCTGCGGGTTGGCGGCGGCAACGTGCATCGCGAGCTGGCGGCCGAGCGCTGCCAGCTCCTCGGTCTTGCCGGTGGATTCCAGCGCCACGATCACGCCCATCTTGCCGGCGCCTTCGACCACGGCGTTGTGCACATAGCTCGACACCACGCCTTGGCCTACCTGGAGCGAAGCCGCGCGGCGCAGCGTCATGTTTTCGCCGATGGTCGCGATCGCGTCCGAGACCGCGGTCTCGACCGTCGCGCTGCCGACTTTCGCGGCCTTGATCTTTTCCACGTCGGCGCCGGCTTCGAGCGCGACCTGGGCGATCATCTTGACCAGTCCCTGGAACTGTTCGTTGCGCGCGACGAAGTCGGTCTCGGAATTGACCTCGACCACGACACCCTTGGTACCCTGGGTCAGCGCGCCGATCAGACCTTCCGCCGCAATGCGGCCGGACTTCTTGGCGGCCTTGGACAGGCCTTTCTTGCGCAGCCAGTCGATCGCCGCTTCCATGTTGCCGTCGTTCTCGGCAAGCGCCTGCTTGCAGTCCATCATGCCGACGCCGGTCGTCTCGCGCAGGTCC